>CANPWJ010000040.1 GCA_947584035.1 uncultured Acetatifactor sp.
CAGCGCCGCAAAGCATTCGCCCCCCGGCTCCTGGACCTGATGAGCCACCTGATCGGCCAGATAGATCTCGCATCGGTAATGTCTCCCGATATACTGTAACAGCTCGCTCTTTCCGGCGCCTATTCCGCCTGTAATACCGATAAAACGAAACTTTTCCACCGTCCTGCCGTCTCCCTACTTTGCCTCGTACCAGTTGGCCCCCACGTGGAGATCCACCTCCAGCGTCACCGCCAGATCGGCGGCCGCCTTCATATGCTCCTCCAGAATACCGCGCACCTGCTCTTCCTCTTCCTTCCAGGTCTCAATGACCAGCTCGTCATGCACCTGCAGGATCAGCCTGGACTTAAGCCCCCGGCTTTTCAGCGCCCGCCAGACGCGCACCATGGCGATCTTAATAATGTCCGCCGCCGTTCCCTGGATGGGGGAGTTCATGGCCACTCTCTCCCCGAAGGAGCGCTGCATAAAGTTGGAGGAGGAAAGCTCCGGAACCGGACGCCTCCTGCCAAACAGAGTAACCGCGTATCCCTTTTCCTTCGCCTCCGCCACCAGACGGTCCAAAAACCCCTTGACCTTGGGATAGGTGGAGAAATACTGTTCAATGTACTCGGCGGCCTCCCGCCGGCTGATGCTCAGATCCTGGCTCAGCCCGAAGGAGCTGATGCCGTAGACGATCCCAAAATTCACCGCCTTGGCGTTGCGCCGCTGCAGGTCCGTGACCTCCTCAAAGGGCGTGTGGAACACCTGCGACGCGGTGATCCGGTGGATATCCTGCTCTGTCCGGTATGCCTCGATCAGCTGCTCGTCCCCGGACATATGGGCCAGCACCCGCAGCTCGATCTGGGAGTAATCCGCGTCCATAAACTCGAACCCCTCCTCCGGCACAAACACCTTTCGGATCCTGCGCCCCAGCTCCATGCGCATGGGGATGTTCTGCAGATTGGGCTCTGTGGAGCTGATCCGCCCCGTGGCCGTGATGGTCTGGTGGAAGTTGGTATGGATGCGCTCATCCTCCCCGATAAAGGCCGCCAGCCCGTCGGCGTAGGTGGACTTTAGCTTGACCAGCCCGCGGTACTCTAAAATATCCCGCACGATCCGGTTGTTTTCCGCCAGCTTGTCCAGCACGTCCGCCGCCGTGGAGTACCCTGTCTTGGTCTTTTTCCCGCCGGGAAGCTTCATCTTCTCAAAGAGGATCTCCCCCAGCTGCTTGGGGGAATTGATGTTGAACGGCTCCCCCGCCTGCTCATGGATGGCAGCCTCCAGCTCCTCAATGCGGGACACCAGTGCGTCGCCGTAAGCCTTCAGCTCCTCCCTGCGCACCCGCACTCCCTCCCGCTCCATATCGTAAAGCACCAGGGAGAGGGGCATCTCCACCTCCGTCATCAGGCGTTCCATCCCCGTATCCGCAAGCCGTTCCCGCAAAAGGTCCGCGGCCAGCAGGGCCACCTCCGCCCCGCCGCAGAAATACTCCAGACAGCTTTGAGGGCTTTCCCGCAGGGCCTCCGGCAAGCGGGCCTTTCCAAAGGTCTCCGCCCGCCCCGGGATCATCCGGCCCAGATACTCGGAGGCTACCGCTTCCAGATCGTAATCGCTCTTCAGCGGGTTTAAGAGATACGCCGCGATCAGCACATCGAAATACTGGGGCAGACGCTCCCAAGGGAGCCACGCGTACTGTGGCTTGATCCCAAAGGTGGCGACCCTCGTGCGCCCTGCCAGCTCCCGCACCGCTTCGGTCAGTCCCCCGGCATCCTCGGTCTCCAGAAAGACCGCCCGCGTCTCCCCCTCCAGTCTGGCGCAGACGGCCGCTCCGTACAGGACGCCGTCCTCCTGGGCAAGCAAAAGACCGACCTCCTCAGTCTCTCCCGCCCGCTCCGAAAACGCGCGGAAAGCATCCAGGCTCTCCGCCCGCTCCCAGCGGTTTTTGCCGGACGTCTCCCCGGTCTCCGTCCGCTGAAAACGGCCCAGCAGATTTTTAAACTCCAGCCGTTTGAATACGGCGTATGCCTCCGGCGTGAAATATCCCTCCGCCCTCGCCTCCTCATAGTCCAGGGCCACGTCGCAGTCCGTTTTGATCGTGGCCAGCACTTTGCTTAAATCCGCCAGGTCCCGGTGGTCCCTTAAGGATTCCCGGATGCTCTTCTTGGGGATATCCTCCAGATGCTGGTAGATGCCCTCCAAAGAGCCGTACTCCACCATCAGGGCGGTGGCCGTTTTCTCTCCCACCTTGGGCACACCGGGGATATTGTCCGCGGTATCGCCCATCAGCGCTTTCAAATCGATAAACTGGGCGGGTGTCACCTGATAGACCCGCTCTACATCCGCGGCGTAATAGTCCTCGATCTCCGTCCGTCCTCCCTTGGTCTTGGGAATACGGATCTTGATGTGATCCGTGGCGATCTGCAGCAGGTCCCGGTCCCCGGACACCAGGGAGACCTCCATCCCCTGATCCTGCGCCTTTCCCGCCAGCGTCCCCAAAATATCGTCCGCCTCCAGCCCCGCCTGTTCCACCATGACCACGTGCATGGCCCGGAGCACTTCCTTCATCAGGGGAACCTGCTGCCTTAATTCCTCTGGCATCGGCTTCCTGGTCCCCTTGTAATCGCTGTAGATCTCATGCCGGAACGTGGGCGCGTGCACGTCAAAGGCCACCGCCAGATAGTCCGGCTTCTCCTCCTCCAGGATCTTAAAGAGAATATTTAAAAAACCGTAGACGGCGCCTGTGTGCAGTCCCTGCCCGTTACTCAGATCCGGGACTCCGTAAAAGGCCCGGTTCAGGATACTATGTCCGTCTATCAGCACCAGCTTCTCACCCATGAGACTCTCTAACCCTTCCCTTACTCTGTCTGCCGCCCCTGCAGCGCGCTACAGCAGGATCCATCCCACCGCGGCGGCCGCGGCCAGGACCACCAGGATCTCCACAAAAAGCCCGGCGCGCAAAAAGCCCCGATGGAACCGGATCCTGCGCCCGGCCTCGGAAAGCTTCTCATCCAGCTCATTCCGCAGATCGAAGGCATCGCCCTCCTCCAGACGCTGGAGCGCCTCCGATACCAGGAACTGGATCCCCAGCTCCTCCCTGCAGCTTTCACAGCGGTCCATGTGCGCGCGAAACTGCTCCAATGTGAGAAAATCCAATCGGTTCCCTATAAACTCCGGGATCAGCCGTTCAAATTCCTTACAGTCCATACGCTCTCCATCCCTTATCTGCACATACACATTTACTATACAACATCTTGTCCAAAAAGGCTAGCCGCAATTTACATAAAACACTTGAAAACCACACAAAAACCTTTATAATTTTTAGTAAAGTGATCGATGTTAAAGGAGGGAAACCTATGAACAGCAGTCAGATGAAGGCACTGGTGCAGACACAGCGCACCTTCTTTCGAAGCGGCGCCACGCTGGAGCTTTCCACCCGCGTCCGCGCACTGATAAAACTAAGGAACGGCATCCTGCGCTACGAAAAGGAGATCGCCGCCGCCCTCAAAAAGGATCTGGGCAAAAGCGGCCCGGAAGCTTATATGTGTGAGATCGGCATGGCCCTGAGCGAGATCCGCTATATGCTGCGCCATCTGGCATCCTTCAGCCGGGAGCGGACGGTCCGCACCCCGCTCTCCCAATTTCCGGCCAGAAGCTTTGTAAAGCCTTCTCCCTACGGGGTAGTGCTCATTATGAGTCCCTGGAACTACCCGTTCCTGCTCACCATAGGCCCGCTGATCGACGCGCTGGCAGCCGGAAACACCGCGGTCGTAAAGCCAAGCGCCTACTCTCCCCACACCAGCTCCGTCCTTTCGCGGATCCTCTCCGAATGCTTCGGGGAACACTACGTGGCGGTGGTCACGGGGGGACGCCTGGAAAACACCTTCCTCCTGGAGCAGCACTTTGACTATATCTTCTTCACCGGGAGCAAATCCGTGGGAAAAGAGGTCCTGCGCCACGCGGCGGAGTACCTGACCCCCGTCACCCTGGAGCTGGGCGGCAAGAGCCCCTGCATCGTGGAGAAGAGCGCAAACCTGAAGCTGGCGGCCAGGCGCATCGTGTTCGGGAAATTTTTAAACTGCGGGCAGACCTGTGTGGCCCCCGATTACGTCTATTGTGACGCCTCTGTCAGAGAACATCTGGTCCGGGAGATCTGCCGGGAGATCAAGCGGCAGTTCGGCGACCATCCGCTGCAGAACACCGCTTACGGGAGGATCGTCAACAAAAAGCATTACCGCCGGCTGCGGCGGCTGATGGATCCCGCAAAGGTAGTCTACGGAGGGGCCTGTGATCCGGCCACCCTGCAGATCGCCCCCACCGTGATGGATCATGTGACGTTTCAGGACGCGGTGATGAAGGAGGAGATCTTCGGGCCCATCCTCCCCATCCTGACCTACAACTCCCTGGAGAGCGCTATCCACAAGCTTCATTCCCTGCCGCATCCGCTGGCGCTCTACGTGTTCACCCAGAATCCTGCCGCGGCCAGGCGGGTGCTCTCCCACTGCAGCTTCGGCGGCGGATGTGTCAATGACACGGTCATCCATCTTGCCACCAGCGAGATGGGATTCGGCGGCGTGGGGGACAGCGGCATGGGCTCCTACCACGGAAAATCCGGGTTCGACACCTTCTCCCACTACAAGAGTCTGGTGGAGCGCAAGACCCCATTCGACCTGCCCTTGCGCTACCATCCCAACCGCTTTCTAAACGAGCGGCTCATCCGCCTGTTTCTGCGATAAAAAGAGAGGAGCTGCTGCCACATGGATGTGTGATCTATCCGGCAGCAGTTCCTCTCTTATTCCGCTTCGGCTTATGGTTTTTACCAGGGAATGTCTTGCGGATTACCGATTTCCCATGAATATATAAGTATTTAAATAATGGATGAATTCTTCCACTGTCCCGCAATATTTTCTCTCATTCGGTTCCAAAAGGAGGTCTAAAAATATCTCTTCAATTCTACGGAACTCCCGTTCCTCCGATTCACTTTTTGCTTCCCTTATGAAACCATCCAACTGTTCCAGAGCACATGCCTTAAATGACTCCTTTCTTTTCGGATGGGAACATGTGACCGTTCTTACTATGTCCAAAGATACATTTGATAGACGCACTAAAAAACTTTTGTCATTTAAGGATTCTGCTATTGGACCAGCCAACTGTTTAACACCTCCATCACTTTATTTTTGATTTCCTCATCTCTTATTTGATAACCGGATCTTAAATCATTCAAACGCATTTTATTTATGTCAAAATTTATCATGGACGAAAATTCAACCATATCCAGGGGGATCATTTCTCCTCTTGAAAGTTCATCAACAAATATGTTAAAGCCAACCAGGTCACCTCTCTTAGAACCTTCCGAGAGCATATCCGATTCCATTTCTGAATGTGCGGCAGAACCGATGTGTACGACCCTTCTTTCAATATCAACATTGGCTTTTACGATGTCACCATTACCACAAAGGATGACCTTTTCTTCGGATATAAGATCTGAAATTGACTGTTTACTCTCTAAAAGCATTCTTTGTACCTCCCGATGACATTTTTACTCCTTCTCTTCCTCCTCATCCTCCTCGTCCTCTTCATCCACAGGAGCTTTCTTTTTCTGGAGGAAATCATTCCCCACATACTCCACTATGGCCGCGAAGGGGATCGCCAGGAGGATCCCGGTCACGCCGAACATCCGGCCCCCCACAATGATCGTGATCAGGATCCACAGGGAGGAGACGCCCAGCGTGTCTCCAAACAGCTTGGGCTTGATCACATAGCCGTCGATGGTCTGCAGGATCACGGTAAGGATCAAAAACCAAAGCATGTACCACGGGTTGACCAGCACCAGAACCACCGAGCCCACCACGCCTCCGAGGATGGGGCCGAAGGTGGGCGCCAGATTGGTGACCCCCACCACCAGAGAGATCAGGCCGGCATAGGGCATACCCATGATCGTCATAAAGATAAAGTTCGCCAGCCCCACGATCAGTCCTTCCAGCAGATCGCACGCGATATAGCGCAGCAGGATCTTATCGCTCCGCTTGCAGAGCCCCAGGAAGCGTTGATAGCGCCCGCGGGGAAGAAGCTTGCTTAAGATCTTTTTGGTGCTCTCCAGCAGCTTCTCCTTGTCCAGCTGAAAATAGATCGCCAGGATAAAACCGATCACCACCTCAAAAAAGCCTGTGCCCACACTGTAGGAGGTGTTGATAATGTTCCCCAGGTTGGATTGGATCCCTGTGGTCAGGCGCATCAGCAGACTGTCTCCCATATCCGTCAGCACCGACAGATCCAGCCCGCCTTTTTCCGCCCGGACCGCCAGATTGCTGATGTTTTCCTGAAGCTGCCCGGCATAGCTTCCCACGTTTCCCACCAGCCCGGCAACGCTCTGGATCAGCTGCGGCCCCAGCGCCAGCACAAACATGCCCAGCACCAGAAGCACCGTGACCGTCATCGTGGCGACGGACAGGCTCCGCGCCAGCCGTCGCATGTGCATCCTCTTGTAGACGGTGCGCTCGTAAAAACGGGAGATGGGATCCATCAGGTAAGCCAGGATCAATCCCAGGAAGATCGGCTTCATAATGTGAAACAGCGTTCCGATCCAACCGAACAGTATATTTAAGTGGGTCAGGGCCACATACAAAAGCACCGCGCTGCAGGTGGCGACCGTGTAGGGCATCCAGCTCTTATGGAACCAGTCCTTGTTAAACTTCATTTTTATCTCTCCCTCCATACCAGGGCAGATGACTGCCTTTCTCCGGATAAACAGCCGGGAAATACAAACAGGAAACCTTTCTCCCAAAAGATTTCCTGCTTCTTCCTGCCGGCAGCGGGACTTGAACCCGCACGTGGTTGCCCACAACAGATTTTGAGTCTGCCTCGTCTGCCATTCCGACACGCCGGCCCGTCGCCCTTCACAGACAACAAAGTTATTTTAGCACACCCCTCTGAGAATGGCAAGTTCTTTTTTAACAACCGGTTTCCTCAACCGGTTTCCTCAACAATTTGCAGTACAAACCGTAACCGACAGGCCACAGCACAGAATCTGCGACTGGCAAGCCGCAACACACAAGCCACAGCACACAAGTTACAACACACACTACAATAGACAAGCGGCACGCCCTTCGCGTGCCGCCCGTTATACGCTCAGTCTGGTATTCCTCAAAGCCCTTTACTGAAACAGTCTGGCGATCATACCCTTTTCCGTCATCTGCCTTCTCAGCATCAGATTCTTGTACTGGGAGAGAAGCTGCTGCTTCTGCTTCTCGGAGACCGCCTTCGGGATATCCAGATCCTCGATACGGCTCCTGGCACCCAGCAGATTCTCCGACGCCTGCAGATTGTAATTGTAGGTGTGCTCCAGACGGTTGGTGGCCGCTCCCATGTTCCCCCTGGCCTGGGACACTTTATCCATCGCCCGGTCCAGGACGCTCAGGTCAAAGTCGCCCGTCACATCATATCCCTCCAGCCCCAGGGCCTGCAGGGTGACATCCTCCATCTGGATATCCATTCCGCCGCCGCTGGGATTCGTGGCCAGATGCAGATCGGCCATGCTGCCGTCCAGAAGCTTCTGCTCATTCAGGGAAGTCGCCTTGGCAGTAGACTGGATGCCCTCCAGCAGACCGTTGATCTCGGTCTGGAAAGACTCCCTGTCCGAATCGGAATACAACCCGTTCATGGAGCGCAGGGAAAGCTCCCGGATCCGCTGCAGGGAATCCATGATGCCATCCATGGCTCCGTCCGCCACATTCAGGGCTCCCATTCCGTCCCGCGTGTTCTGAGCGCCCACGTCCAACCCTGTCTGGTTTCGCAAAAGCTTCTGCGCGATGGCAAGCCCGGACGCATCATCCGCCGCACGGTTGATCCGCTTCCCGCTGGAAAGCTGGGAGTATACGTTATACGAATCTCTGTTGTGGACAGAACCGATACTCATACTCATTCACATCACCCCCTGTGAAGGAATCCACAATCATATCTATACAACTATATTGTAATATAAAGGATGCCAAAAAGCAAGGGAAATCTTTCCAAAAACTTCCTCAAAAACTTAGCCTTACACATAGGACATTTCCACGCGGAGTTCCCGTCCTTCCGTGAGCGTCACCGCCGCCATGCTCCCGGTCACCAGCGGCATCATGGGAGGCAGATGTCCCAAGTCCACATCCATGATGACCGGCACCTGCTTTCTTCCGGCCGTCTCCAGCACCGCCCCGTAAGCGTCCAGGCCCATCATCTCCTGGCCGAAGCACAGGGGTCTGCCGATCAGGAAGCCCTTCACATAGGAGAACCAGCCCGCCTCCTCCATCTGCCACATGGCGCGGCGGATGGCGAACACATTCAAGTCGCAGGACTCCAGAAACCAGATAAAACCGTCCTCCCGGTACCGCTCCAGAAAGGCCTGTGTCCGGTCAAACCGCGTCCCCAAAAGGTTGACCAGGCAGTCCATACAGCCTCCGATCAGGCGCCCCCGAAATTGCAGGGACGCTTCCCCGGAGGGCTTTTCTCCCACGAAGGCCCTGAGGACAGGCGGCTCCGTCACGTGATAAGGGGCGAGCGGTTCCTCCTCCGATCTGCCCGTCTCCCGCTCCCAGCCGTCGTAGCCGCATACAAAACGCCGCTCGCCGGTCAGGATCCGAAACGCGTCCTCCAGCGAGGGATGCCAGGGCTCCATCCCGAAGGCCGGGGCACAGGGGCCGTAGACGGAGGCCGTGTCACAGAGCGTCGTCAATAGATAGGTCAGGTTCGTATTGTCCGAGTAGCCCATGTACCACTTGGGCGCGGCCCTGTTCAGCCGTTCAAAATCCACGCGGCTGATGACCTCGCACATCAGCTCTCCTCCCCCGCAGGAGAGCAGACAGTCGTTTCTGCCGCTCTCATAATATTCCATCAGCTCCGCCGCGCACTTCGCCGGCGTGCTGCTGATGCCCACACCCTCCCCCGCATAGCAGTTGGGGCCGGGATCCAGGCGGTAGCCCAGCCGGGCAAACTTTTTCTGCGCGCTCTCAAACCGGCTCCGGTACGGCTCTATATTGCAGCCAAAGGAGGGCGCCACAAAACCGATGGTTCCTCCGGGAGACAAAAACCTGGGATATCTCATCCGAACCTCCTCGATCCCTCTCTGCGGGCGATCCGCTCACGCTCACGCCTCAAAGTCAAATTTCCGGTAGATGTCAAAACAGTCAAAGGTAGCGAAATAATCCTTCGGGGTCTGGGCCCTGCGGATCAGCTGCACCTTTCCGTCCTCCTTCAGCAAAAGCTCCGCGGACCAAAGCCTCCCGTTGTAATTGTAACCCATGGAAAACCCGTGCGCCCCCGTGTCATGGATGGCCAGGTAGTCTCCTATGGCGATCTCGGGAAGCATCCGGTCGATGGCGAATTTATCATTGTTCTCACACAGAGAACCGGTCACGTCATACCGATGGTCGCAGGGCCTTCCCTCCTTGCCCAGCACCGTGATGTGGTGGTAAGCTCCGTAGATGGCCGGACGCATCAGGTTGGCCGCGCAGGCGTCCACTCCGATGTACTCCTTGTGGGTGTGCTTCTCGTGAATGACCCGGGTGACCAAATGGCCATAGGGCCCCATCATAAACCGTCCCAGCTCCGTGTAGATTGCCACATCTCCCATGCCCGCCGGAACCAGAACCTCCTCATACACCCTCCGGACGCCCTCTCCGATGGCCCGGATATCGTTCGGCTCCTGCTCCGGAGTATAGGGGATCCCCACGCCGCCGGACAGGTTGATGAAGGCAATATGGGCCCCGGTCTCCTCCTTCAGCTTCACCGCCACTTCAAAGAGCGTCCGGGCCAGCGTTGGGTAGTAATCGTTGGTCACCGTGTTGCTGGCGAGAAACGCGTGAAGTCCGAAGTTCTCTACTCCCTTTTTCTTCAGGATCCGAAAGCCCTCAAAGAGCTGCTCCGTGGTAAACCCGTATTTGGCATCCCCGGGATTGTCCATAATGTTATTGCTGATGGAAAAATACCCGCCGGGATTGTAACGGCAGCTCAGGGTCTTGGGGAGATAGCCGATGGTCTTTTCCAAAAATTCAATGTGGGTGAAATCATCCAGATTGATGGTGGCACCCAGCTTCGCGGCATACTCAAACTCATGCGCCGGCGTGTCGTTGGAGGAAAACATGATATCCTCCCCCTTGACGCCCATGGCGTTACTCAGCATCAGCTCCGTCAGGGAAGAACAGTCGCAGCCGCAGCCGTAATCGCGCAGAATATCGATCAGGTACGGATTGGGCGTGGCCTTCACCGCAAAGAACTCCTTATACCCCTTGTTCCACGCAAACGCCTCCTTCAGCGCCTTCGCGTTCTCGCGGATCCCCTTCTCGTCATAGATGTGAAAGGGGGTGGGATAGGTCTTTGCGATCTCCTCCACCATCTCTTTTGTCACAAACGCTTTCTTTTCCATGTATCTATCGCTCCTTCACCCATAGTATCTTCCGCGCCGCGGTATCCTCTCTGCCCGCAGCGCTCTTATTTCTCTACATTTTCGATCTGCCAGTCGATCGGCGCCACTCCGTTTTCCGACAGGAAATTGTTGGCTTTGCTGAAGGGTCTGCTCCCAAAAAAGCCCCGGTATGCCGAAAGCGGGCTGGGATGGGGCGCCTCCAGGATCAGATGGTTCGGATTGTTCAACATACTCTTTTTCATCTGCGCGGGCTTTCCCCAGAGGATAAAGACGATCGGACGGTCCTGCTCGTTCAGCGCCCGGATCGCCGCATCCGTAAACTCCTCCCAGCCCTTCCCCCGGTGGGAGTTGGCCAGGTGGGCCCGGACGGTCAGCACCGTGTTCAGGAGGAGAACTCCCTGGGACGCCCACTTGACCAGATACCCGTTGTTGGGGATATAGCACCCTAGATCGTCGTGCAGCTCCTGGTAGATATTGACTAACGACGGCGGGATCTCCACATCCTGCTTCACCGAGAAGCAGAGGCCGTGGGCCTGTCCCACATTGTGGTAGGGATCCTGCCCCAGGATCACCACCTTCACCTCGCTCAAGGGCGTCAGATGAAACGCGTTAAAAATATCGTCCGCCGGAGGAAAGACCTGTGCTGTCTGATACTCCTGCAGGACAAATCGATATAATTCCTTATAATAGGGCTTGCGGAACTCGCCCGACAAAACCTCCAGCCAATCGTTGTCTATCATCGCCATAGCGGCAATCCTTCTTTCTGTCGTATCGCAGGGGAAAAGCTCCCCCTTCTGCAATTCAGATCCGCACGCTGACCCCCTGCTCTCGCAGGTACTCTTTCACCTGCCGGATCTCCAGCTCTCTGTAGTGAAAGAGCGATGCCGCCAGCACAGCCTCGGCTCCCGCGTCCACGAGCGCTTCCTTAAAATGCTCCAGCTTTCCCGCGCCGCCGGAAGCGATCACCGGGATGCTCACCGCCTCCGCCACCGATCTGGTCAGGGGAATGTCGTAACCGGCCTTCGTGCCGTCTCCGTCCATACTGGTCAGCAGGATCTCCCCGGCTCCCAGCTTCTCGGCCTGAACAGCCCATTCCACCGCGTCCATCCCCACATCCACGCGGCCGCCGTTTTTGTATATGTTCCATCCGGAACCGTCCTCCCGGCGCTTGGCGTCAATGGCGACCACCACGCACTGGCTGCCGAACTTTTCCGCCGCCTCGGAGATCAGGCGCGGATTCTGGATCGCCGCGGAGTTGACGGCGATCTTGTCGGCCCCTTCCCGCAGGATCGCCCGGGAATCCTCCACCGTGCGGATGCCCCCTCCCACCGTGAAGGGGATAAAGACTCTGCCGGCAACCTGACGCACCCATTCCAGCTGGGTGGCGCGGTTGTCCGACGAGGCCGTGATATCCAGAAAGACCACCTCATCGGCGCCCTCCCGGTCGTAAGCCTCCGCCACATCCGCCGGATCTCCCGCGTCTTTTAAATTCACGAACTTGACTCCCTTGACCACCCTGCCCTCTTTCACATCCAGGCAGGGAATGATTCTCTTGGTGTGCATCGGTTTTGCCTCTCCGCTTTCATGCTGCTGTCTATTACGGTTTTCCGTCTACTATCATCGGATGTCTATCATCTGTTGTCCATCATCATCTGCTGTCCATTATCTGCTGTCCATTACGATGTCTGTCTGCTTTCCTTTGTTATGTCCACAAAATTCTGCAGGATCTTCAAGCCCACCCCGGAGCTTTTCTCCGGGTGAAACTGACAGGCGAACACATTCCCCTGCTCCACAGACGCATGGATCCGGGCCCCGTACTCCGCCGTTGCCTTCACGATGCGCTCATCCGCCGCCTGCAGGTAATAGGAGTGGACAAAGTACACATAGGATTTTTCCGGGATCCCCCGAAACAACCTTCCCGCGCTGGGAAAATGCAGATCGTTCCACCCGATATGCGGGATCTTCAAGCCGGAATCCGCAGGGAGCTTTACGATTTTTCCGTCCAACAGGTGCAGCCCCTCCACGCCCGGGCTCTCCTCGCTGCTCTCAAACAGAAGCTGAAGCCCCAGGCAAATCCCCAAAAGAGGGATGCCCTCCCCGGCCACCTGCCGGAGCACCCGGACCAGGCCAT
>CANPWJ010000041.1 GCA_947584035.1 uncultured Acetatifactor sp.
TATCGCCAGACGGAAAAACAAAACGAACCGAGAAAAAGGATCGCCACAGCGGCCAGGACCGCCAACATCACAGGCAGGGACAGATTCCAGGCAGACATCAGGGAAACGTCGCTTTGTGCCAGCTGTTCCTTTGAGTGCATGTTTATATAGTTGCTCAAAAAAGCCGCGCTGATGCCCATACTGATGACCAGCACATAATAGCCGATGATCCCTTTGGAAAAGCCCAGCCAGTACACGAAGGGAAGCAACAGGCCAGAGCTCAGAAGCCCCACAGACAGCCCGATAAACAGATCCGGCTTCACTCTCTCCGGAAACCCAAGAGCCAGGTTGGCGGCCAGCTGGATCAGGGATATGGTGCCGGTACAAAGCAGCGCGGTCAGATACTTGGCGGCGACCACCTGCTTCCGGGAATAGGGAAAGGTGTCGCAATAAGAGATCCAGCCGCTTTTTTCGTCCTCCTGCATACCGGAGAAAAGGTTGATACCGCTCCACAGGGCGACGTAAAACGTAAAGAAGATATTGATCGTCTCCGATCGGCTGAACGTGCCCGCCAGAAATACCAGGCACACCAGATATACTACGGCCCTGTGCCGCAGTCCAAACAATTCTTTGATCATTAAACCTTTCATAGGAATGTGTCATCTCCTTTCAACAATGCTTTTCGTTCAACAATGATGCTTTTTGTTCAACATTCAGCAACATCTAGCAGCGATATTTTACGGTGTAGACAAAAAGCTCCTCCAGGGACACAGGTTCCACAGGCATACCGCTGCCGCCAGGCACCTGGGAGCGCCGCACCAGCGCCGTCACACCGTAGCTGTTTTCCTTTTTGCCCAGTGCCGTCCCCGGAGCCAGATCCAGAAACTGTTCCCGGGTGCACTGGATCAGGCCGTACTCCTCCAGCAGACGGTCCTTCTCTTCCACCAGAAGGGCCTCCCCCTTGTGGAAAAAGGCAATATAGTCGCAGATCCGCTCCAGATCGCCTATGATATGGGAGGAAATCAGGATGGAATGGCTCTCCTCCCGGGTAAATTCGGTGAAGAGATCCAGCACGTCCTCCCGGGCTACCGGATCAAGTCCGCTGGTCACCTCGTCCAGGAGCAGAAGCTGCGGGTGATGGGCCAGGGCACAGGCGAGCCCGAACTTCATTTTCATCCCCTTGGAAAAGCTTTTAAAGGGCTTTTTGTCCGGCAGGTCAAAGCGCTCCAGATAGCCCTGAAAGGCCCGGGGATCCCAGTTTCGATAGGTGTTTTGGGCGATCCGCTGCACCTGCCCGGCGTTCAGATATTCCGGAAAGCCCACGGTGTCCATGACGACGCCGAGCTCCTCCTGCCCGGTATGAAAATCCCCGGAGGCCGTATCCTTTCCCAGCACGCTGGCTCTCCCGCCGCTCTTTTGGATCGCGTTTAAGAGCAGCTTTATGGTGGTGGTCTTGCCGGCTCCGTTCTCTCCGATCAACCCCATGACACATCCGGTGGGAAGCTTCAGGTCAATGTCCCGGAGCACAAAATTCCGGTAGGACTTCGTCAGACCCTCCGTCTCTATGGCATAGTTTCTCATGTATGTTCCTTCCTTTCCGCAGGATCGGGGACAAAGAGGATCTCTATCATGTCCAGGATATCCTGTCTGCTCAGATCACATGCCGCCGCCAGCTCCCGGATCTTTGTGAGGTGCTCTTCTATTTGCTTCAGGCAGTCCTCCCGCAGAAGCTCCATGTTCTTGGGAGCCACAAAGAAGCCCTTGGCGGCCATGGCGTAGATGAACCCCTCCCGCTCCAGCTCGTCGTAGGCGCGCTTGGTGGTGATGACGCTGATCTGCAGCTCCTTGGCCAGGCTCCGTATGGAGGGAAGGGGATCCTCCTCCCGCAGGGTCCCGTTCAGGATCTGGTTTTTCAGCTGGGTGTAGATCTGGGTGTAGATGGGTTCACCGCTCTTATTGTTGATAAAAATATTCATGTCTCATCCTATTCCGCGGACGCTGCGCATCATCCGCTGTACAGTATACTGTATATAAACAGTATATACAGTATGATCAGTTTTGTCAACCTGGTAATTTGTTTTTTTAAATTAAATTTGTTTTTTTTAAATTAAAATGGAAGTATCGAATCGATACTTCTTTTTTTGTGAAATGGTATTTCTCTAATATTTGCAAAACAAAAAATGTAAAGTAAAAAATGTAAACCAAAAAATGCAAACCCAAAATGCAAACCCAAAATGCAAACCAAAAAAAGAGGCCGCCGCCTCACAGAACACATGTCTGAAAGGCAGCGGCCCCTGTTGAGCCAATTCGGATCGCTTTTACAGCTTAGAACACATCGTCAAAGCGGAAGCCGTTCTGCGTGTTGTATGCCCCCGTAGCGGTGTAGCCGTTGGCGACATTGGCCTGTGTGGTCAAGTAGTAATCCACCAGAGACACGTTTGTGGAAATAGAGCTTCCGTACTCCTTGAAGAAGTCCTGCATCTTGGACAGATCCGCCTTCTTGAAGGCGTCCTCGTCGATGGAGAGCTTCCCCTGCTTATCCACGCTGATCCCGAACTTTGCGAGATCGCTCTTGTTCTGGGAGGTCTTTTCCAGAACCCGCGCCAGGTTGGACATCACACCGGAATTGTAGCTCTTTCCGGCCGTCTCCAGCATCTGGTTGTAATTTCCCACAAAGCTTTTTGCGGCGGCAAAGAGTTTCTCCACATCATATCCATACTTGCTGTCCGTGCCCTGTACCTTCTTGTACAGGTCGTTGGAGGTCAGCTTCTCGATGTCCGTCTTGAGGGAGGCTGCTCCCTCGTAGGTCACCTCGTCCGCATCCGTCACCGTACTCTCCTGCTTCTGCACCGGGCCGGCGGCCACACTGGCAAAACCCAGACGGGACATCACCGTGGAACCGTAGCTCATAATATTGTCGCGGGAGAACAGCTCCTCCACCTTGGAGATATCGGCGGACTTCAACGCCTTCTCGTTCAGCTCCAGGAGCCCGCTGGAATCTACGGTAATCCCCAGCTCCTTGAGCTTGTCGGCGTTCTCCGAAGAGCTCCGCATCATGGCTGCCACGTGCGAAGTCTTTCCGGTGAGCGTAGAATTCTTGGCCGCGGTGACAACGTCATTGTACTGGGACACGAAGTCCTTTACCGCGGAAACCACCTTCTCCGCTGCGCTGGTGCCGTCCTCCGAAGCCTTGTAGGTCCCTGCGTTCTGCAGCGTGGAGACGGTCTTTTTCAGTGTCGTGATCCCCGAGGTCAGATTGGCGTTGGCCTCCTGTGTATCCTTGGAAACCTTCGGATTGCGCTTTTCCTCCAGGATCCGCTCCAGCATACCGCCCGTCTTGGTGCTGCTAGAGGAGGAACCATAGCTGTAGCTGCTGTTCGAGCCGTTGTAGTAAGCCCGCATCAGCTTGCCGTAGCTTCCGTTCTTGATCGACATATAGTCGGACAGGAAATTCAGGTTGCTGTACCCTCCTCCGGAGAGTCCCTGAAACAAGTAGGAAGAACTCTGTCCCAGGTTGTTTACATTAAAACTGATACCCATTCTCATCACTCCTTTGATTGTGCTGTCTGCTTGTCAGCCGTTAGCCTTGGACATCCATGTCCCCTCATCTATTCTATCGGCCCATAATCCTTTATAGTTAAGATGAGTATAGCATTTTCCCGGGGAAAATACAAGTATTTCCAGGAAAATTTTGGGCAGATCTGCGGCGGTCTCTTCAGGGCCGCCCGCCGTGTTGTACCCTGCGGCGGAGAAGGGGAGTTTTCCGCTCCGGATCCGAACCGGGATCCGAATCCTTTGCAGGATCCTTCTTGGGCTCTTCCGCAAGCTCATAGGTCATGGAACGGCTTCCCACCGTCACGGTGAAAGGCCCGTTGTGGATACCGGCCTCTGCCAGCCGGGTACGGATCTCCTCCGGACGGTATCGGCGCAGGACATCCCGCTCGTTCCCGTGGGCCAGGCTGCTCCAGAAGCGGGCATAATCTAGAAGATCCGGCATCAGGACGCCGCCGATGGATAGGACGTTATGCTTCTTTTGATCCGAACCGGTAAACGCGTACAGGGAATCCTCGTCAAAGACCGCCCGGTTTTCCTTTGCCCGCAGGGTTTTGGGGTTCTGATAGCCGAGGGTGTCCCGAAGCTCCTTCACGCTGCAGTATTTCTTCTCGTCCGGCTCTCCGTCCTCCCCCTGTCCCTGCACGTAGAAGCTCCTGCCGTCCGCCCGGTACAGGAAGGCGCCCTTGTGCATCTGCTCCAGCACCCCCTTGGAGGAGGTCTTTAACGCCCATTGTTCGGACGGCTGCTTCATCTGCGCTCCCACGGGCATGGGTTTCCCAAAGCGGAGCCGGGATCCCTTGCCGTCTCCCGTTTGGCTGTCTCCTGCTCTGCCGCCTTCCGCGTCCTTCTCCCGGGCGGAAAGAGGATCGTCCGGGAATCCGGTTTCCTCTTTCTTCCTGGGGAAAAGCCGGGCCGTCAGGCTTATCTTTTCGGTCAACGCAGCGTTTTCCCACTCCATATAAGCCCATTTGTTCATCTGTCCCAGGATCTCCCGCTCGGAAGAGCCCTCCACCGAGCGGTGGGGCCGCTTTTTGGTCCTGGTCCCCACAAACATTCCCTTGGCGGTGTAGAGCCTGGGAGCCCCGCTGTTTTCCCTCTGGTAAGCGATGCCGTCCGCGCCCGGTCCCAGGGTGCCGGATCGGGCTTTCTTCTGGCCAAAGAGCCTTGAGAGCAGCGGGCTCTGTCGGAAGAAACCGCTGTCGGCGGCCTGGAAAAAGCTGCGATTGCCATTGACCCTCATATTCCGTACCTCCTTTCTTGATCTGCAGGATTCTTTGATCGTTGCCTTCGCAGGACAAGCGTGCGGTTCAACCGTCTGCATAGTCCTAAAATATATATCGGCGCCCCCCCGGAAATCTTAGGGGGCGTGAATAGTCGTTTTGTGCTATTCTTCATTATCCAGCAGTTTTTAAAGATCCGGCTGATCCGGCGTCCGGGGGAAGCTGCCTCCCAGGGAAAAAAAGTATGCCGCCATCTGTGCCCGGGAGCTGAAGGGCTGATCCTTCAGAAGCTCCCGCACCTCCTCCGCCGTATAGAAGCGGGCTGAGATCTCCTCGTTGTCGGAGGTATTGTCCGAAAACGTCCCCTCCGCCTCCACGAAGGCGATGTAGGTGGTGGTATCGGAGATGGCCACCGCGGCAAAGGAGGGCGGCAGGATCTGATAGATCCGTTTCACGGAAAGCCCCGTCTCCTCGTACAGCTCTCTGGCGATGCAGTCCTCAATGCTCTCCCCGGCCTCCAGCATACCGGCACAGAGATTGTAGATGGCCCGGTTCACCCCCATGCGGAACTCGCGCAGAAGAAGGAGCTTCCCTTTGCAGGTCGCCACGATGGAGACCCCGCTGGGGGCGCCGCCCAGGTCCTGAACGTCCCGCAGCTCTCTTCTGCTCACGATCTCGTACTTTTTTTCCCGGCCCGCCTTGTTCTGGTAGGTGAGCTCATAATTTTTCAGATACTTTCCGTCCTTTACCTTTTCGATCCGCAGAAAACGCATGATACTTCCGGACCTCCTTTTTTGTCAGGCTTTTTGTCAGGCCGCCTGGGCCGTTTATTCCCAGTCTGCGCCCTCCCGGTCCGCAAACTGTTCCGCCAGGGGCGGTTCGTCCTTCTTCCGGGTGATTTCCACCAGGCCAAGCGGCGTCATATCCACCACGGTGACCTTCTGCCGGTCCTGCTTTGCCAGTCCGCGCAGCAGGGTGAGCAGCCGCTCCGGATCCTCCTTCCGGGGCATGTTGATAAAGTCCACCAGGATCATCCCGGACAGGTTCCGCAGACGAAGCTGCCGGGCTACCTCCCTTGCCGCCTCACAGTTGATGGCATAGAAGCTGTCCGACATGCCCTTCCCGGCCTCGCATTTGCCCGAATTGACGTCGATCACGGTCAGGGCCTCCGTGGGTTCGATCACCAGATAAGCGCCCGATTTAAGCCATACAACGCGCCGGAAGGCATCTCCGCATCTGGCGTCCAGGGAATAGAGCTTGGAGAGGGGGAAGGCGGCGTCCTCGTACAGCCGCACTCCTTTGGAGGGCAGCTTCCGCGCGCAGTACTCCCGCAGCAGCGGATAGAGCTCCCCGTCGTCGGTCACGATCTCCTCGTATTCCCAGGGGTAGGCCAGCTTGTCCAAAACGGAGGCAAAGGAGGGCTCTGCCTCCCGGACGCAGGAAAAGCAGGTGCGGTGGGGAGCGGTCTCACACAGCGTTCGAAGCTCTGTCAGGAGGGAGGTCACCCGCGCCGCGAATTCCTCCTCCCCGCATTCCCCGGCCCGGGTGCGGACCACCAGATCCACCGGGGACAGGCGCCCTTCCTGCCGGAGGCGCTCCACCCAGCCGGAGAGCCGCTTTTTTTCCTCCGGGGACAATTTGCCGGAATAGCCGATGTGCGGGGCCCCCAGGCAGACGGCCGCCGCCTCGTTGGACAGGGAGATGTGGGCGGTCAGCCGGGGCTGCTTGGTCTTTTGGGCCTCTCTGCTGATCTGTACCAGGAGCTCGTCGCCCTCCCGCAGCGTGTCCCGGTTTGGATCAAAAGCTCTCCCGCACACCAGGGGAAAGCGCGCGTCGCTTAAGGGAAGGAAACAGATCTCCCCGTCCGATATCTCCACAAAACAGGCGTCTATGTTCCGGACGATGCTCTTGATCTTCCCCACATAGACCGCTCCGATCCGGTTTCGTCTGGCGGAGAGGGGCCGGATGGCGATCGCCCGCCCGTCCCGGAGAAGGATGGCGCAGTCCTTTCCCCGGAAAGCGGTAAAGAGCAGTCGGCCGTCTTTCGCCTCCCACTCGCTTGCGGCCTCCTTCCGGAGATCGGAATGGTTTACGGCGGGAATCCTGCGGCTCATGGGAGATCCCCCGCTTTCTCCCCCGGATGTTTGTCTGTCCCGGCTGCAGCCTGCACCGGACCTTCCGAAATCCCGGCCGTCCGGGCCGCAGTCTGCACCGGGCCTTCCGAAATCCTGGCCGTCCGGGCCGCATACTGGGCATCGTCCATACCGATATCGTTCAGGGATACGCGGTGCGGCTTTCCCTCCGCGTCCGTCACCTGGGTGAAAGCATCCTCCCGCGTGATGCGGAGGGCGTTTTCCATCAGGCGCTCCCCGCAGCTGTCCAGAAGCGCCTGCAGGACCAGCGCCGGCTTGATATTTCCGCCGCTGGAAGCGTCTAACAGCATGTGGAGCGCCGCTCCGTCCCAGGACAGCTCATAGATGCCCGGGCGCAGATCCACCTGGCGCACACCCTTTTTGGTCTCCTTGGCGACGGGGATACTCTCCCGCTCCAGGAAGGTCCGAAGGGCCTGTTCCATGGGCAGATGCTCCAGAAACCGGGGCGTTCTGCCCTCCCGGAAGCGCACGGTATAGGCGGCCGCGGCGACGCTGGCCATGGCGTTTCCCGCATCCTCCGGCAGGATCTTCACATCCACCACCTCCATGCCCTCCACGCCCACGGCGTTCATCCGCTCCCGCACGTCCGCGCAGGAGACCAGGGAATGAACCTGCAGATCCATATACTCCCCGTTGCTCTCCAGGCCGACGCCCAGAGGCGCGGCGAAGGACATAATCTGGTGCGGGCTGAAGCCGCCGCTGTACGCCACGTCCAGACCGGCCCGGCGGTTCAGCTTCTGAAAATAACGCATCACGTCCAAATGGCCGATAAAGCGGATGGGCCCGT
This sequence comes from uncultured Acetatifactor sp., assembly GCA_947584035.1. Lineage (GTDB taxonomy): Bacteria > Bacillota > Clostridia > Lachnospirales > Lachnospiraceae > Acetatifactor. The sequence goes on from CANPWJ010000041.1 coordinate 7,695, forward strand.
ATTTTCGAAATTTTATACGCAGCATCATGGCTGTTTTCCCACCTTTCCTCCCTGGCCGCCTTCCACACAGATGCCGCAGTCAAAGCGGCGGACGCCGCATCCCTGGCACTGTTCCCGGCAGTTGGCGGAGGGCTCCCCGCGCTTGGCCTTCTCCCATTCCCGGATCAGGAATTCCTTGGTCACCCCGCAGTCGATGAAATCCCACGGGAGAAGCTCGTTAAGAGAGCGCTCTCTGCTGCTGTAAAAACCGGGATCCAGGCCGCACTCCGCAAACGCTTCCATCCATTTGTCGTTGTCAAAAAATTCGCTCCACGCGTCGAAAAAGCATCCCTTCCGGTACAGGGTGAGCAGCACCCGGGACAGACGCCTGTCCCCCCGGGCAAGGACGCCCTCGATGACGCTGGCGTCCGCCTCGTGCCAGTTATACTTGATACTCTTTTGGTTGAGCTGTTCGGAGATGGCCCGTTTGGTGAAGTATGCCTTCTCGATGAATTCCTCTTTGGTGCACTGTCTGGCCCACTGAAAAGGCGTGAAGGGCTTCGGCACAAAGAAGGAGGTGCTGGTGACGATCTGCACCCTGCCGTTGGCCCGCTTCTCCTTGGGGACCACGTCGAAAAAGGCGGCGGCGATCTCGTTGGAGAGCTCCGCGATGCCCCGAATATCCTCCAAAGTTTCCGTGGGCTGCCCCAGCATAAAATACAGCTTTACCCGGGTCCAGCCGCCCGCAAAGGCCAGCCTGGCGCCGCGCAGGATATCCTCTTTGGTGAGCCCCTTGTTGATCACGTCCCGGAGCCGTTGGCTCCCGGCCTCCGGCGCGAAGGTGAGGCTGGTCTTGCGCACGTCCTGCACCTTGCTCATCACATCCAGGGAGAAGGCGTCGATCCGCAGGGAGGGGAGGGAGATATTGGTCTTTTGCTTTCCGCACTCCTCGATCAGAAAGTCGATAAGCTCCGGCAGCCTGCTGTAGTCGCTGGAGCTTAAGGAGCTTAAAGAGATCTCCTCGTGCCCGGTGTTTTTGAGCATTTCCAGCGCGTATCGCTTCAGCTGCTCCACGTCCCGCTCCCGGACCGGGCGATAGAGCTGCCCGGCCTGACAGAACCGGCAGCCGCGGATACAGCCGCGCTGGATCTCCAGCACTACCCTGTCCTGGGTCACCTTGATAAAGGGGACGATCGGTTTGAGGGGATAGCCGGTGTCCGTCAGATCGCGGGCCAGCTCCTTCACCACGGTGGCAGGGACGCCCTCCCGGATGGGGGTAAAGGCGGCGAGGGTCCCGTCCGCATGGTAGGACGCCTGATAGAACCGGGGGACATACATGCCGGGGATCCCAGCCGCCCGGCGCAGGAATTCCTCCCGTCCGGTTCCCTCCCTGCGGCATTCCTTGTAGAGGGCGATCAGATCGCCGTAGCGGGTCTCGCCTTCCCCGATGTAAAAGAGGTCAAAAAATTCCGCGATCGGCTCCGGATTGTAGGCGCAGGGGCCGCCGCCGATGACGATGGGGCAGTCCTCTCCCCGGTCGGCCGCGGAGAGCGGGATCTGCGCCAGATCCAGCACCTGCAGGATATTGGTATAACACATTTCATACTGGATCGTGATCCCCAGAAAGTCAAAATCCCGGATCGGATCCTGGGATTCCAGGGCAAAGAGCGGGATCTTCTCCCGGCGCAGAATGGCGTCCAAATCTACCCAGGGGGAATAGACGCGCTCGCACCAGACGTCCTCCATGGCGTTGAGCAGATCGTAGAGGATCTGGATGCCAAGGTGGGACATGCCGATCTCGTACACGTCCGGAAAACACATGGCGAAGCGGATCTGCACCTCCGCCTTGTCCTTCACCACCGAATTTACCTCATGGCCGATGTAACGCTCCGGCTTTTCTATGCTCATCAGGATATCGTCGGACAGCGCCAGCCTGTCGTTCATACGCTGTAAATCCCCTTTCTGCGGTTGTTCTATTTTTTCGGGATGTCCCATATATTAGTTGCAAGGAAGGTGGTTCTTGCGAGGATTGGATGCGAAAATTTACAGTGGATCAGAAATTAAAGCTGGTGGAACAGGTCCGCTCCAGGTACAACCGAAACCTGTACGATCTGGCCGGACGCGAGAGGATCCTGTACGGAAAGACTTCGGAGAGAAACTACCAGATGCCGCCGGAGGAGCTTTCGGACGATGCGCCGGTGTTTAACACCTTTCAGCTGCGGCTGCTGGCCGCCCTGCTCCTGGCGGTGGGCGTGATCCTGCTGGACCGCAGCGGGGGCAGCATCGCCGGGATCTCCCCGGGGCAGATCTTTGACGCGATCTCCGTCAGCTACGAGGAGGATCTGAACGCGTATTTCAGCGGTTTGCAAGCTCTTCCGTGATCTCCTCCCAGGTGATCTCCTTCTCCGCCATCAGCACCATCATATGGTACAGAAAGTCGCTGATCTCGTACTTGATCTCGTTGGGGTTTGGATTTTTGGCGGCGATCACGATCTCCGTGGCCTCCTCCCCCAGCTTTTTTAAAATCTTGTCGATTCCCTTTTCAAACAGGTAGTTCGTGTAGGAGCCCTCCTTGGGATGGATCTTCCGGTCCCGGATCACGCCGAACACTTCCTCAAACACCTGAAGCGGATTGCCGGTCTCCGCATAGTCCTTCCGGGTGATCTCCTGGAAAAAGCAGCTCCTGTTCCCGGTGTGGCAGGCGGCGCCCACCTGGGACACCCTGGCCAGGATCGTATCCAAATCGCAGTCGGCGGTCAGGCTCTTCACATACTGATAGTGGCCGCTGGTCTCCCCCTTGAGCCAGAGGCTCTGTCTGCTCCGGCTGTAGTAGGTCATCTTTCCGGTCCGCAGCGTGTTCTCGTAGGCTTCCCGGTTCATGTAGGCTACCATCAGGACCTCAAGGGTCCGGTAATCCTGCACCACCACCGGAACCATGCCGTCGCTGTTTTTCTTGAAATCCTCCCACTGATACGCAGCCTCAAGGGTCTCCACGGGAATATGGTTCTCCCGGCAGAGCTCCTTCAGCGCGGAGATCTGTCCGGCGTTGTCGTTGACCGCATTTCCGGTGACACCGCAGACATGCTCACAGGCAAAGACCTCCAGCAGCCTGTTTAAGGCGATCTGTTCGATCTGTACAAAAAACGGCAGATCTGTCACTTTCTCCGTCTCCCGGATCTGGTGGGGATTTAAGAGCACGAGTCCGGAGAGGTATTTCTCCGCCAGCTCCCGGTGCCGGGCCAGAGTGCCCGCCTCCCGGCAGACGGCAAGAAGCTTGTCCCGGCCAAACTTCAGGGAAACCTCCTCCGTGATGGCCGCGTTTTCCTCCTTCTCATAGTCCAGCGCCGCCTTCCGGCATCCGGCGTAGAGAAGCTTCTTTACATCCTCCATGCGCTTGATATGGCCGGCTCCGATCACATCCAGCTCCGACGCCGCGCAGATCTCCTTCAGAAGATCCAGCGCCGCCTCATGCTCCGCGTCCGTCTCGGACAGGTCGAACACCATCAGTCCGTCCGCGCCGTTTTCCCGATAGTGGGCCGCCAGGCGGACCGGATCTGCATCCATGACACTTGTGTCAGAAAAGTTTCGAACCGCTTTCCCGCGGTACAGATAGATACAGGGGACAAATTTTTTGTTCATCTTCACAGCTTCTTCCTTTTATCCGTTGTTCCGTTGTTCGTATCCTACAGGCTCCCCTTGGTGCTCAGCACGTCCGCCACTCTCGGATCGCTTCCGGACGCCATATCCAGGGCCTTGGCAAAGGCCTTGAAGGCAGCCTCGATCTTGTGATGGGCATTTTGCCCGGCGAGAAGCCGGATGTGCAGGTTCATGGCGGCGCTGTAGGAGACCGCGTAGAAGAATTCCCGCACCAGCTCCGTGTCGAAGCCGCCCACCGAACCGGCCTGAAACTCCCCCTCAAAGGCGAAGTAGGGCCTTCCGCACAGATCCACCGCGCAGAGGGCCAGGGCGTCGTCCATGGGCAGGATGAAGGATCCGTAGCGGCGGATGCCCTTCTTATCTCCCAGCGCTTCCCGGATGGCGTTTCCCAGGACAATGCCGGTATCCTCCACCGTGTGGTGGCCGTCCACCGCAAGGTCACCCTTCACCCGGCATCTTAAGTCAAAGAAACCGTGCCGGGCAAACGCCTCCAGCATATGATCGAAAAATCCGATTCCGGTGGACACCTCCGAGCTGCCGGAACCGTCCAGATGGAAGGTCAGGGAGATATCCGTCTCCTTTGTGGTTCTCGTGATCGTCGCGCTGCGCTCCATGATATGCTCTCCTTTTTTTGGGTGGTCTGTGTCATTTTTCCTCTTCAAAACGTACCTTGATGCTGTTGGCGTGGGCGGTCAGCCCCTCGCTTTCGGCGAAGAGCTCAATGTCTCTGTGCACCGCCGAGAGTGCCTCCCGGGAATAGGAAATGATACTGCTCTTCTTGATGAAATCGTCCACATTCACGGGGGAGAAAAACTTTGCCGTGCCGTTGGTGGGCAGGATGTGGTTGGGGCCCGCGAAGTAATCCCCCAACGGTTCGGAGGCGTATTCCACCAGGAAGATGGCCCCGGCGTTTTTAATGCGGGTCATCACGTCGAAGGGATTCCGTGTGAGGATCTCCAGATGCTCCGACGCGATCTGGTTGGCGGTGTCAATGGCGTCCGCCATGGTTTCCGCCAGAAGGATGTACCCGTAATTGTCCAGGGATTTCCGGATGATGTCCGCGCGCTCCAGCTTCTCCAGGAACCGCTCCGTCTCCTGGGAGACCTGCTCTGCCAGCTCTCGGGAGGTGGTGATCAGGATGGCGCTGGCCAGC
>CANPWJ010000042.1 GCA_947584035.1 uncultured Acetatifactor sp.
TCCGGGGCCTTCTGCCGCCCCGCTCCTCTCATTGTAGCAGATAGCGTGCCTTTGTGGAACCCGGTTTTTCCAAATCCTGCCGCAGCTTCCCGCTCTGCCGCGCATAGGCGAGAAGCTCCCGGTTGGCCGCCTCAAAGGTCCCAAAATCCTCCCGGCAGCAGATCACGCTCCCGCAGGAGTCCACGGCCCGCTTTGCCGCAAGGAGCGTCTCCTCCGGCACCGGCTCAAACGCCTCCGTTTCGATAACCTCCGCGGCCAGGGCCTTCGCCACCGGGTAGTCCAGATCGTTCCGAAACAGGATCCCCGTGGCAAACGGGATCCCCTGGCGCTGCAGTCTGCGGTACAGGGGCCTCCCCTCCCCGGCTCCCGCCAGGACAAAAACCTCCGCCTTCCCGCGGGCCGCCGAAAGCTCCATGCTGCCGTTGACCTCGTCGTAGCTTCCCTGCGACACGCCGAACAGCTTTGACAGATATCCCGCCTGGAAAATTTCCGCGGGCGTCCCGAACCGATCCACATACCTGCCGTTTAAGCACAGGATCCGGTCGGAGATCCGTTGTGCCAGCTCCAGCTCGTGAAGGGACATAATCACCGTCAGCCCCTTTTTTCTCTGCATTTCCTGGAGGACGGACAAAAACTCCAGCTTGTATCGGATGTCCAGATAGGACGTGGGCTCATCCAGAATGAGGATCTCCGGCTCCTGACAGACCGCCCGCGCCAGCATGACCCGCTGTCTCTGCCCGTCGCTGATACGGGCAAAATCCTGCCCCCCGATCTCCGTCACGTGCACAAGCTCCATGGCTTCCGCCACCGCCCTCCTATCCTCCCCGGACAGGATGCCAAACCGCCCGGTATAAGGGTAGCGCCCGGTGGCGACCACCTCCTGGCAGGTCATCATCTCTCCCCTGAGCCGCTCGGTCAGGACCACCGCCATCCGCCGGGACAGCTCTGTCCCGGACAGCTCCGCCACACGGCGGCCGTCCAGCCAGACCGTTCCCCCCAGGAGATCGAGCTGCCTGGCGATGCTCTTTAAGACCGTGGACTTGCCCGCGCCGTTCGGCCCGATCAGGGTCAGGATCTCCCCCTTTTTCAGACCGATCTGGATCTGTTTGATCAGCGGACGGCCCTGATATCCCACACTCATTTTTTCTGTCCAGACATAGTATTCCATCACACAGCCCTCTCCCGGTTCCTCCGGATCATCACCCACAGCACTACCGGCGCTCCAAAGACCGCCGTGACCGTGCTGATGCCAAGCTCTGTGGGCGCCAGCAGGTTCCTCGCCAAAAGATCGCAGAACAGGCAGAAGGCGCCGCCTCCCAAAAAGCAGGCGGGGATCATCAGAATCGGCCGGGACGTCCCCAGAAGATGCTTCACCAAATGGGGAGCCGCCATGCCCACAAAGGAGATGGGCCCCGCATAGGCCACCACACAGGCGGACAGGACGCTGGACAGGAGCACCATCGCCGCCCGCAGCAGCCGGACATCCACCCCCAGGTTTCTTGCGTATGCCTCCCCCAGCTCATAAGCGCTCAGGGGCTTCGCCAGGAGAAACACCGCCGCGAAAGCCGCCGCCGTAACCCCCGCCATGACCGCCACATTGTCCCAGGTCATGCCGGAAAAGCTCCCCCGGGACCAGTTGTGGAGATTTACAATGTCCGCGTCCTCCGCGAACGTCACCACCAGCTCCGTGACTGCGGAACAGATATAGCCGATCATCACGCCGCTGACCACCAGCGTGGACATCTGCTCCAACCTGCGGGAGAGCAGAAGGACAAAGCCCATGGACAGCATCGCCCCCAGAAAGGCAGCTGCGATCAGTGTCACCGCGCTCACCCGGACCGCCCTCCCCAGGAGGAACACCATGACCAGCGCCACCGCCATCTTGGCGCCGGAGGAGATCCCCAGCACAAAGGGCCCCGCGATGGGGTTGCGGAAGAAGGACTGCAGCAGATATCCCGCGAGCGCCAACGCACCTCCCAGGATCAGCGCCGCGGACGCCCTCGGCAGCCGAATGTCCCACAGGATCCGCCGGGCCGTCCGGTCGATGGCCCGTCCCGCCATGCTTCCCAAAATGTCCTCCAGCGAGATCTCCACGCTTCCCACACAGACATTCAGACAAAAAAAAGCCGCTATAGCGGCCGCCAGCAGACAGAAGGCAGCCGTATACCTCACGCTCCTTTTCCACCGCTTCATATCCTGCGCCTCCTACGTAAGCCGGACCAAAAAATGAAATCCGGTCTCTTCCCCCAAAAGCATCCGATGAATGTCCTCCATCAGATAGCCGATCGACAGTGACTGCTGATACAGATCGTCCGAAGTGCAGAATACCCTTCCCTCCTGTACCGCCCGGAAGTCCTCCAGCAGCGCGCATTTGTCAAGCAGTTCCTCCAGCGAGGAAACGCCCCCGTCGATGGAGCTGTTGTAGATGAGGAAATCCGCGTCCCTGGCGCCGCTGTAGAATTCCTCCAGCTGCAGATTGGTGGTGGAGAGATGGGAATCCGGATCGCCGATCCCGTCAAAAATATACCGTCCCCCCGCAAGCTCGATCACCTTCGGCACATAGTCGGAGCTCTGGCGGACCTGCGCCATACCGTTGGATGTGATGTAGAAAAAGGCCACGGTCTGGTCCGTCCGCTCCTCCGCCGTCACCCGCTCCAGGATATCCGTCTGCTCCGCAAAGATCTGCTCCGCCTTCTCCTCCTCCCCCAAAAGCGCCCCGTAGAATTTGATCCATTCCCCCCGGCCGAGCGGATGGGGCTCATAGCTGGAATCATCGATCATCACCGGGATCCCGAAGGATTCCAGCATCTCCACCACCTCCGGGGCGTGGGAGATCATATGGTTCTCGATGGCCAGGGTACACCCCTGGGACACGATCCGCTCATAGTCCGGCTGGTTGTATTTCCCCGCATAGAGCATCTTTCCCTCCGCCATGGCCTCTCTGGCGGATGCAATGTACCAGCCCTCCTCCTTCTGCCCGGAGAGGGTGACCGCGTCCACCGCGCCCAGCGCGTCAAACAGATCCATGGAGGCGGACGCCACCAGATAGAGATTCCGGATGGGACGCCGCAGGACGATGACTCCCTCCCCCACTCCGGCGGGGATTTCCCCGTCCTCCGGCACCACCAGGATCTCGGTGCCGTCCCTTAACGCAAGGCGCGTGTAGCCGCCCTGATAGTGATCCACCGAAAAATTTTCCGCAAACCGAAGCTCCAGGCTGTCCTCATAGACCAGCTCCGGCGCCTCCGCGGCGCTCTCCCCGAAGGCCGCAGAAGCGGTCTTAGAACCGGCTTCCCCTTCCCCGCCGGGAGGGGCCGGATCGGAAGAAGGACTGCCGCAGCCCCCCAGCCAAAGCAGTCCTATCAGAAACAGGCATCCCGTTGTGATCCTTCTCTTTCCTCTCGTCATCCGTACTCCCTCTTATTCCACAGGCTCGGCGGTATCCGAATGAAAGGTCAGCGTGTACTCCACCTCGTGGGGCGTGCTCATCGCCACCGTATCCCCGATCACCTGCATCTTTACATCCCATGCCGCCACCGGGATCTCAAACAGGGAATCTCCTTCCGTGTTTACCGGCAGATATTTCTCGCCGTCCACCACCATGTAATCGTAATTGGGGCTGTTCCACTGAACCAGGGCCGCCGCCTGTCCGTTCTCCACGGTGACGGTGGCGGGGGACAGGATCTGCGCCTTCCCGCTTCCCCCCGCAAAGGTCAGCTCCACGCGGTACACGCCGTCCTCCAGCCCGTTTGCATCTGCCGCAGATCCTTCCCCGCAGGGCAGAGGATCGGACACCTTTACCCTGTGGTCATACCAGATCCCCTTGGTTCCCAAAAGCGCCAGGTCAAACTCCGTCTCCAGCGCGGGAACCGGAACATCAAAGCCGTAGACCTCTTCCGTCATGCCGTCGCTGTAGGTGACGGTGTCCTCCGTGGGCTCCAGGAGCCCGGCCCCTTCCTTTTGGGCGTCCTCGGCAAGCCCAGGGTAAAGATGGACGATCTTTTTGGAACCCAGAGAGACATGGATCGTCATCTCCCCATCCTTCACAGTCAGGACGCCCCGTCCCTCACAGGCTTCGCTCACATGAAACATGCTGCTGTCCGTCTCAAACGCCGCCGTATAGGTTCCGTCCGGCAGCACCGCCGCATCCCCGCCGGCATTCTCCCTGTCCGGTTCTCCCTCCGTCCGGTTCTGCGCGTCCGCAGCCCCTTCTCCGGACGGCGCCGTCTGGGAATGCTCTTCCGGGGAAACGGATGTCTCCTCCGGGTTCCCCGCTGTAGGCACTTCGCTCCGGCCCCCGCAGCCGCCCAGCAGCAGCGCCGCAAGCAGGAGCCCCGGAAGCAGGAGCCCTCTCATCCTTTTATCCATCTTCCTCAATTTTCAAATCTCCTTTTCTCCGCAGTCGATCCGTTGGCGATCAGTTGCCTTCCGAAAGAGGCAGCGCGCAAAACAGCGCCTCCGCGGTATGCTCCACATAGCGTTTCTGAATGGCCTGGATGGAGCCCAGCCCCTCGATCTGCGCCTCCACGCTGTCAAATTGGCCGGAAGCCTGGAACCGGCTGAGCCAGGAATCCGCACCCTCGCCGGCCATATCGTTGTAAGCGTGGTCTCCCGCCACCACCATCAGCGGACGCAGGATCACCTTCCGGTACCCTGCCTGTGCCACCGCTTGGATCACGGTCTCACAGGCGGTTTCCTCCGGCTCTCCCTCCACCGTTCCGATAAACACATTGGCGTACTCCAGCTCCTCCATCTGGGACTGCATCTGGCTGTAAGACACCTTGGCCGTGTGGGAGGTTCCATGCCCCAAAAAGACAAAGGCTGCGCCGTCCTCCGCCGCGGCTTCCAGGCTGTCGTAGCCCGCCTCCGCCACCGCGGTTTCCGTGATCGCCTCTGCCACCGCCCGCTTGTCGTCATTGACTGCCGCCGCGTCGTCGCCCACCTGGCCCAGCAAGGGCTCCGCCACGCTCACCATCTCAAACTGCTCCCGGTAGGCATCCACCGCTTCCATCAGCTCATCGTACTCCGCGCCGTGCATCAGATGGGTGGGCTGTACGATCAGCTGCTTTACACCGTTTGCCACCGCACGCTCCAGCGCCTGATCCATATTGTCAATGCACTCCCCATCCCTGGCCTGTATGTGGTTGATGATGATCTGCGCCGTAAAAGCTCTCCGCACAGCCCAGCCCGGGTTGGCCTTCTGGATGGCATCCTCGATCCCTTTGATGTCCGCCGTGCGGCTGTCATTAAAGGAGGTGCCAAAGCTGACCACCAGGATCTCCTTCTCTCCGATCCCGTCCTGGTTGCGGGGATCATCCAGGGAGGCATCCCCGGTATCCCTTCCAAAATAATCCGGGTCGGCGTTCTCGCCCTCCACCAGCGCCTTCTGCGCATCCGTAAGCGCATCCCAGGCGGCCTTTGCCTGAGCGCACTGGGCATCCGTATCCTCGTTTCTCTTCTGTACATAGATGGCATCGATCAGAGCCGCCACCTGGTCGGCCGCCTCCTGATCCGCATCCGCTCCGTCTCCCTCCGCCTGGGAATCCCCCGCCGCGGAAACAGACGTCTCCTCCTGATCCGCCCCGCTCTGTCCTCCGCAGCCGGTCAGCGCCAGGGAACAGGTCAGGACACCGGCCAAAAGCACGGTCAAGCATTTCCTTCTCATCGGTTCCGTCTCCCTCCTTCTTTCTTCTATGGCCCATCCGAAATGGGCGCCCTAAAAAACAAAAACCTTTACTTGGCTTAAGCCACGCCGCAGTAAAGGATCGGTACACAAAACAAGCCTACGGAAAACGCCTCCGAGAGGGCATTTCTCCTGCAGGTATGCACGTACAACCAGTTACTCGTGGCCTGAAACCATCGTTTCCGTACAGCCGTAAGGCAGGTCTCCCGGCTCACAGATCGTCGCGTGGCCGCCTTCCCGGTCTCCCAGTGGCACCTTGGCTTCCGCTCCCTGATCACGGTGACGAGTTCGCGCAGGATTTACACCCGCTTCCCTTTTCACCGGAACCGACCAAATCCCGGTCGTTCCGACACCTTACCGCTCTCTATTCGGTTTTCGCTCCTCATTCTAACACACTTCCCAGCCCCGGTCAAGTGCCGGGATCCGGCTGCGCGCCCAAAGCCTCCCGCGTCTCCGGGCGCAGCGTCTCATTCATGCTCCCGGTGCGGTAGCCCTGCAGATCCACCGTCACGTAAGAAAAACCATAGTCCCTCAGCCGCTCCGCGATCTCTGCGCGCAGCTTCTCCTCCAGAAGCTTCCCGAGCTCCTCCGGCAGCACCTCGATCCGCGCGATCGTACCATGGATGCGCACGCGGGCCTGATAAAAGCCGCTGTCCAGCAGGAGCCGCTCCGCCTTTTCCACCATGGCCAGCTTCTCCTCCGTGATGGTCTCGCCGTACACAAAGCGGGAGGCCAGACAGGCGAAAGAGGGCTTGCCCCAGGTGGACAGGCCCAGCTCCCGGGACAGAAACCGGATCTCCTCCTTGGAGAGCCGAACCTGCCGCAGCGGGCTCTCCACATGCAGCTCCGCCACCGCCAGAAGGCCCGGCCGATAATCCCCTTCGTCGTCCAGATTGGAGCCCTCCGCCACCGCCGCCAGACGGTTTTCGGCGGCGACCCGCAGAATCCTTTCAAACAGCTCCCGCTTGCACAGATAACAGCGGTTGGGCGGGTTCTGCCGGAAGCCCTCGATCTCCAGCTCCTGCACCGACAGCTCCAGGTGCCGGATCCCCTCCCGCTCACAGAATTCCCGGGCCTCCCGCAGCTCCCGCTCCGGGAACAGGGCGGACCGCACGGTCACCGCCGCCGCCTGATCCCCCAGCGTATCGTGCGACACCTTCAGCAGAAAAGTGGAATCCACTCCGCCGGAAAAGGCGACCGCAACACTTCCCAGCTCCCGCAGATAACGCTTTAAATCCTCCAGCTTCCCAAGGGCGGCCCGCTCCGCCTCCGTATATTGACGCTCCATATAGTCTCCTCCCAGTGTTTTCCCCGCGGTTCCCCCGTCCCGGTCGTCCGACGCAAACCCGCTCCGCCTTACCCTTTCCAGACATCCACTCAACGCAGGCCCGTGCGCCGCCTTACTTCTTCCGGGCATCCGCCCAACGCAGATCTGCGCCGCCTTACTTCTTCCGGGCATCCACTCAACGCAGACCCGCTCCGCCTTATCCTTTCCGCTCCGCCAGGCGGTTGATCTGCGTCGCCAGATAGCCGGCTCCGTACCCGTTGTCAATATTCACCACCGCTACCCCGTTGGCGCAGGAGTTGATCATCGTGAGCAGGGCGGACAAGCCGTTCATGCTGGCACCATACCCCACAGAGGTGGGGACCGCGATCACCGGGTTGCTCACAAGCCCGCCCAGCACGCTGGCCAGGGCTCCCTCCATCCCGGCTGCGGCCACCACGCAGTTGGCCTCCTGGATCACATCCAGTCTGGACAAAAGCCGATGGATCCCGCTGACTCCCACGTCAAAGATCCGCTCCACCTTCGCCCCGAAATACTCCGCGGTCTGCGCAGCCTCCTCGGCCACCGGGATATCCGCTGTTCCGGCGGTACAGACCGCGATCTTTCCCTGCCGCACCTTACCCGGCTTCTCCACCTTCAAAATGCGGGAGACGGCGTCGTACTCCACCTGGGGCAGCGCCTGACGGACCAGCTCGTACTGCCGCTCGCTGGCCCGGGTGCCAAACACCTCTCCCCGCTCCTCAAACATCCGCTGATAGATGGACACCAGAAATTCATCCGGTTTCCCGCTGCAGAAGATCACCTCCGGGAAGCCGGACCGGATCTCCCGGTGCATATCCAGCTTGGCGTAGCCGAGCTCCTCAAAGGGCTGCCGCTTCAAAAACCCCTCCGCCTCCTCCACGGTGATGGCCCCCTCCTTCAACTGTTCCAAAATGTCCCGAATTTCCAAGACCGTCACGCTTCCTTTCCGATAGTGTCCCCGGCTGCCCTCAAGCCGCCGGGCTCCTCCCATATCTCCCCCCGCAGAGCCGCCTCCATCCGGTCCGCCCGCTCATCAAACTGCTCATAAAAATCGCGGTTCCGGTCATAGGGCGCCAGATAAAATGTCTTTAGGAGCGCCAGACTTACGTTCCGCCGCAGGGTATCCTCCCCGCAGGTGTTCACGATCTCCTCCACGCGCTCCAGCAGATCGTGCCAGCGCAGGACATACGCTTTGTTCCGGGGATAATCCGGCGTATCGATCCACTTTCCCACCTTCACCTTCGTCCGGGCGCGATCGCACTGTCCCACCTGCAGAAAATAGAAAAAATCCCCGTTCTCGTAATACCTTCCCAGCGGAAACAGTCTGCACAGATCCGGACGGAAGGGATGGATGCTGCATCTCTCCCGCTCGTCCAGAAACGCACAGCAGCCGCCCTCCTCCGTCATTTTCAGATTGGGCAGCACCATGCCGTTGACCACGCCAAGCTCCGCCTCACGCTCCAAAAGCTCCTCAAAACGCTTCCCCGTGGCCTCCGCCAGCCGATACGCATCCAGCGGATACAGGAGGATGGTCTTGACCATATCGTGGCAGCACCTTGCACACCCCGCACAGTCCTGGCAGCCCACTCTCACCATATCGTTGATCCCGTACCGTCTGCCGTCCGAGATCTCATCCATGCTCACCCATCGTTTCATATACTCCGCCGCTCCCTCTACAGCCTCCGCCAGAGAAGCCTGTTGTTTTCGATCTGCGCTTCCACCCTGCCGCTCTTTTGGAGCCAGGCCAGATAAGAACGGACGGTGCTTCCCACCAGGGCGTACTGCTCAAAGGTCATTTTCATGTCGTAAAGGACAAACAGCTTCCGCAGCAGCTCCTCCCCGGTGAGAGGCTCCGCACAGCACTCCGCAATCCTGTCCCCGATCTCCTGTACCTTGTCGATGTTGTACTGTGCCAGGGGCGCGATCTCCTCCGCGGCCTCCGCGTGAGCCGGCACGAACAGTCTGGCGGACATCCCCTTCACCGTCTCCAGTGTCTCCAAATACGCCTCCACATCCCAGAGATAGCCGATCCCGTACTTGTCCAGGGTCTCCCGGCTGGAGAGACAGTCCGCCAGATAGACCACCTGATCCGGCGTCCGGTAACCCACCATGGAGAGGGAGTGTCCCGGCAGAGGGATACACGCAACGCCCTCCGGCAGCACCTCCCCGGTCAGGTATCCGGCATCGCTCTCCTGGGCCATCAGGAATTTGTGCCGCAGATCCGCCGGCGGATATCCGCCGTAGAGAAGCGCCGGCTCCAGGATCGGATGCCTGGTGAAGGCGCACTCCTCCCCGGGGGCGTAGATCCTGCACCCTGTCTGCTTCTGCAGATAGCTGTTCCCGCCGATATGGTCCGCGTGGGAATGGGTATTATAGATGGCCGTCAGCTTCCAGCCGTTGGCATCCAGAATCTGCCGCACCTTCCGCCCGGCGTCCTTGTCGCTCCCGCTGTCGATCAGACAGACCTCCGTCCCGCTCAGCTTCACCAGCCCGATCTTCGCCGGGCTCTGGATATAATAACTGTTTCCCGCCGCCTGTATCAATTCATACATTTGGATGTCCTCCCCATCAGCCGCCCTGCTTTTCGCAGAGAAAGATAGGCCGCGTCCGCCACGTCCGCCAAGAATACAAATTGGAGGATCCCATCCATCCAGATCGCCAGCCCCGCTTTCATTTTTCCACCGTCCTATATGGACATGCTCCCTTCCGGGCAGACAGGGAAAAGGAAACACCTGCCGCTCAAAAGGGAGCATCCCAAAAGCATCTTTATTTTGCAGCCTTAGCGGCCTTCAGCTTCTCCGTGAGCTGCGGGACGATCTTGTTCAGATCTCCCACGATCCCATAATCGGCCACGTCGAAGATCGGAGCGTCCTCATCCCGGTTGATGGCGATGATCAGATCCGACTCCTCCATGCCCGCCACATGCTGGATGGCGCCGGAGATACCGATGGCGAAATATACCTGGGGACGGACGGTCTTTCCGGTCTGCCCCACCTGAAGATCCTTGGGCTTCCAGCCGGCGTCCACGACCGCGCGGGAGCAGCTCACCTGTCCGCCCAGAACCTCCGCCAGATCCTCCAGAAGCTTGAAGTTCTCGGGGCTTCCCACGCCGCGTCCGCCGGATACCAGGATCTTGGCATCCATAATATCCGCGATGTTGGAGACGGCCTTCACCACCTCCTTGATGGTGACATACCGGTTGTTGGGCGTAAAACCGGGATGAAACTCCTCCACCACAGCCTTGGCTCCCTTGATGGGCTCGATCTTCTGCATCACGCCGGGACGGACCGTAGCCATCTGCGGACGGTTGTCCGGGCAGGCGATGGTGGCGATGGTGTTGCCACCGAACGCGGGCCGGGTCATCAGCAGCTGATTGTGCTTCTGCTCCGCCTCCTTGCCGGGGATGGGATTTAACGGGAAATCACCGATATCCAGCTTGGTACAGTCGGCGGTCAGGCCGGTGGCCACCCGCGCGGAGACCGTAGGGCCCAGATCGCGTCCGATGGCGGTCGCGCCCACCAGCATGATCTCCGGCTTGTAATGATTGATCACGGAAGCCAGCGCGTGCGCATAGGGCTCCGTCCGATATACCTCCAGCTCGGGATCGTCCACCACGATCACCTTGTCGGCGCCATACTCCGCCAACTGATCCGCCAGATCCTTCACATTGTGTCCCAGAAGGACAGCCGTTACCGTTTCCTTGAGATCGCCAGCAAGCTCCCTGGCCTTCCCCAGCAGCTCAAAGGAAATACCGCTGATCTGATTGTCCACCTGCTGAGCGAACACATATACACCTTTGTATTCTTCTAAACCCATGACGCAACCTCCTATATAATGTGCTTTTCTGTTAACTTTCCGACGATGTAGGACACGGCGTCCTCGGGAGACTCCGGAACAACCTTCTCTCCGGCGCCCTTGCGGACCTTATCGGAAGCCTTTGCGATCTTGGTAGGAGAGCCGGCCAGTCCTAAATTGCAGTCCTCCACATCCTTTAAGTCGGCTCTGCCCCAGGTGGTGATCTCCGCCGCACATGCGTCAAAGATACCGCCGGGAGTCATGTAGCGGGGATCGTTCAGCTCGGACAGCGCCGTGATCAGGCAGGGCATCTGTGCCTCCAGAACATGGTACCGGTCGTCATACTGGCGCTGCACGATCACCTTGTCGCCTTCGATCTGAATATCCTGCGCGTAGGAGATCACCGGGATCCCCAGATGCTCCGCGATCTGCGGCCCTACCTGGGCGGTATCGCCGTCGATGGCCTGACGGCCGGTGATGATCAGATCGTACTCCAGGTTGCGGATGGCACCTGCGATCGTGGTGGAGGTGGCCCAGGTGTCCGCGCCGCCCAGCACTCTGTCGGTCACAAGGATGCCCTTGTCGGCCCCCATGGCCAGTGCCTCGCGCAGCACATCTGCGGCCTTGGGAAGCCCCATGGTCAGCACGGTGACCTCCGCGCCGTACTGATCCTTCAGGCGAAGCGCGGCCTCAAGGCCCGCCTTGTCGTCGGGGTTCATAATCGCCAGCATGGCGGCTCTGTCCAGTGTTCCGTCAGGATTGAACTTTACGCCGCCCTTGGTGTCCGGAACCTGCTTTACACAAACAATAACTTTCACGTTACTTTTCCTCCCTTTTTATTTTAATAAACCAGAAGAGATGACCATACGCTGAACCTCGGAGGTTCCCTCGTAGATCTCTGTGATCTTTGCGTCGCGCATCATACGTTCCACTTCATACTCCCGGATATAGCCATAGCCGCCGTGCAGCTGTACCGCCTTGGTGGTCACCTCCATAGCGACCTCCGCGGCGTAAAGCTTCGCCTGTGCCGCCTCGAAGGAATAGGAAATCTTGGGGTTTTTGGCAAATTCTGCCTTCTTCATGGCTGCCTTATACACCAGCAGCTTTGCGGCCTCCACCTTGGTGGCCATATCCGCCAGCTGGAACTGGGTGTTCTGGAAACCGGAGATGGCCTTGCCGAACTGCTTTCTCTCCTTGGTGTACTCCACGGTCCGCTCCAGAGCGCCCTCGGCGATGCCAAGCGCCTGTGCGGCGATCCCGATCCGTCCGCCGTCCAGGGTGTGCATGGCAATGTTGAAGCCCTTCCCCTGCTGCCCCAGAAGGTTCTCCTTGGGGATGCGGCAGTCGGTAAAGATCAGCTCATAGGTGGAGGAGCCGCGGATCCCCATCTTGTTCTCCTTGGTTCCGAAGGTAAAGCCGGGAGTCCCCTTCTCCACGATAAACGCGGAGATCTCCTTTAACAGCTTCCCTCTCTTTTCCACCTTGCCTGTCACCGCGAAGATCACATAGATGTCAGCCTCCTTGCCGTTGGTGATAAAGCACTTGGAGCCGTTTAACACCCACTCGTCGCCGTCCAGGACCGCCTTGGTCTGCT
>CANPWJ010000043.1 GCA_947584035.1 uncultured Acetatifactor sp.
CCAGATCTGGCCCTGACGCTGCATGTAACGGGTCACTGCCACACGGGCAGCCTCGATCTGACGGCCAGGTCATCGTGGACGCAGCGGACACGGAAAAGGTGCATCTGGTGCTGGACGGAGCGGACATCCGCTGCAGCTCCAGCGCGGCGATCTACGTGCGCCAGGCGGACAAAGTCTTTATCACGCTGGCCCCGGACAGTCAGAACACCCTCTGCACAACGGGGGAATTCTCGGCCATAGATGACAATAACATCGACGCCGCGCTCTTTTCCAAGGACGATCTGACGCTGAACGGATCCGGCGCTCTCACGGTGGAGGCCGCCTGCGGGCACGGCATCGTCTCCAAAAACGATCTGCGGATCACGGGAGGCTCCTACCGCGTCACCGCCGCTTCCAGCGGATTGAACGGAAAGGACAGCGTGCGCATCCTGGACGGCTCCTTCACCCTGTCCGCCGAAAAGGACGGCATCCACAGTGAAAATACCGACGAGGGAGAAGAGGAGAAGGGCTTTCTCTTTCTGGCCGGCGGCAGCTTCTCCATCGACTGCGGAGGGGACGGGCTGGACGCCTCCGGCGCCATTCAGATCGAAGGAGGCGATTTCTCCATCTCCGCCGGGGACGATGGTGTGCACGCGGACGGGGCGCTGACCGTCAACGGCGGCAGGCTGCAGATCACCGAGAGCTATGAGGGCCTGGAAGGCGTCTCCGTCACCCTGAACGGCGGCGAGATCGACCTGACGGCCACCGACGACGGGATCAACGCCGCCGGCGGCAACGATCAGAGCGGGTTCGGCAGCCATACCCGGGACGGATCCGGCGGCGCGGGACAGGAGCGTTTTGTTTCCGCCGACAGCTATATTGCGATCAACGGCGGCAGACTGACCATCGATGCGGGCGGCGACGGCATCGACTCCAACGGCAGCCTCTCCGTGACCGGCGGTGAGACCTATGTGTCGGGCCCTACGGACAATGCCAACGGCGCGCTGGATTATGCCGGTGAAGCCGTCATCACCGGGGGAATCGTGGCGGCTGCCGGATCCAGCGGAATGGCCTGCAACTTCGGCCAAGATTCCACGCAGGGCTCTATCCTGTGGAATTTTTCCGCCGCCCTGGACGCCGGGGAGGAAGTGACGCTTGCGGATTCGGAGGGAAACCTTCTGCTTCAATATTCTCCCTCCAAGGCTTACAGCAGCATCGTCCTCAGCTGCCCTCAGCTTACGGCGGGTGCGTCCTATACCCTGACGGCGGGCGGCCAGACAAACACCGTGGAGATGACGGAGCTCATCTACGGAAGCGGTATGGGCGGCGGCCCCGGAGGAGCCGGCGGCTTTGGAAGGCCCGGAGCCGGGCGGACTCCCTTCGAAATGCAGGACGGCGGCAATCCGCCGGACTGGAACGGACAGATGCCTCCCGAAATGCAGGACGGCAGCGGCAGCACCAATCCGCCGGACTGGAACGGACAGATGCCTCCCGAAATGCAGGACGGCAACGGCGGCAACCCGCCGGACTGGAACGGGCAAACGCCTCCCGAAATGCAGGACGGCGGCGGCAGCAACCCGCCGGATCGGAACGGGCAGACGCCTCCCGAAATGAAGGACGGCAGCGGCAGCACCAATCCGCCGGACTGGAACGGACAGACGCCTCCCGAAATGCAGGACGGCAACGTCAGCACCAACCTGTCGGACTGGAACGGGCAGACGCCCTCCGAAACGCCGGAATAAAAATTCCCACCGTCCTATTGACAGAGACCGGTCTATCGCCTATACTATATTTAATCGCATAAGATTAAATTTTTAAAAACCAAAGGAGGGCACGCTTATGGATCTCTATGATTTTACGGTACAGGATATCAACGACGCTCCGGTCTCCTTGCGGGATTATGAGGGCAAGGTGCTCCTGATCATCAACTCCGCAACGGAATGTGGTTTTACGCCCCAGTATGACATTCTGCAGGATCTGTACGAAAAATACGAACAGGACGGCTTCGCGGTCCTGGATTTCCCCTGTGATCAGTTTGGGCATCAGGCGCCCGGAACGAACGAGGAGATCGCCAGCTTTTGCGACTCCCGGTACGGCATCACGTTCCCTATTTTTTCCAAGATAGAAGTCAACGGCAAGAATGAAAGCCCGCTTTTCGCCTACCTGAAGTCGAAAAAGGGCTTTGCCGGGTTCCAGCCGGAGCATCCGCTGACCCCGATGCTTCTGAGTGCTTTGGAGCGAACCGATCCCGATTACGAGAACAACAGCGATATCAAATGGAACTTTACCAAGTTTCTCATCGACCAAAAGGGGCAGGTCGTGGCGCGCTTTGAGCCCACCGCGGACATGATGGATGTAGAGCAGCAGATCTTAAAACTGCTCCGCCAAAAGGACACGGAAGAATTTGTCTATAAGACGCACGATACCTGTTCCACCGAGATCCGGCTGAACCTGGAGGGAAATGTGGTGACGAACATTTCCTTCACCGGGGGCTGCAACGGCAATCTGAAAGCGATTCCGATCCTGGTCAACGGCTGGACGGTGGAGGAGATCGAGGAAAAGCTTTCCGGGATCTTATGCGGCCGCCGTCCCACCTCCTGTGCCGATCAGCTTGCCAAAGCGGTACGGGCCGCCTACAATGCAAGACAGCTCTCCTAGCAAGGATGTGACGGAATGAATCGGAGAAGAGAAATCATAAGGATCAGCCTTCTGGAAATTCTGGTGAATGTCGTGTTGTCGGCGTTCAAATTCGCGGTGGGGCTGTTGAGCCATTCCATAGCCGTGGTCCTGGACGGGGTAAACAACCTGACGGACGCCCTCTCCTCGGTCGTTACGATCATCGGCACAAAGCTGGCGGGCAGAGCGCCGGATAAAAAGCATCCATACGGATATGGCAAGATCGAGTATGTGAGCTCCGTTGCCGTGGCGGTCATCATATTGCTGGCAGGGCTTACGGCCCTTCAGGAATCCTTTGACAAGATGCTCCACCCTGCCGCGGCCGACTACTCTGCCCTGTCCCTTCTCATTATCGCGGCCGCCGTGGCGGCAAAGCTAATCCTTGGGCGCTATGTGAAGGCGGCGGGCAGAGCGTATCACTCGGAGGCGCTGGCCGCCTCGGGAACGGACGCGGTCATGGACGCTTTCATCTCCCTGTCTACGCTGGCGGCCGCGGGCATCCGCATGGTATTTTCCGTGAGCGTTGAGGGAATACTCGGCATCGTGATCTCCTGCTTTATTTTGAAGGCGGGGATCGATATTCTGCTGGAAAGTCTTGGAAACATTATCGGGACTCGTGTGGACAGCGCTCTGTCCGCGGAGCTCAAGGATTTCATCTGCGGCAATCCGGCGGTGCTGGGCGCGTATGATCTGGCGCTGCATCCCTACGGGCCGGAGCACATGATCGGTTCCGTGCATATCGAACTGCCCGATGAAATGACGGCGCGGGAGATCCACGGGCTCACCCGCCAGATCACGGAGGAGGTGTACCGGACCTTCGGAATCGTTCTCACCGTCGGCATTTACGCCTCCAATACGGTGGAAGAGGTCTTTTCCGAGATGAAGCGGACTTTATCCGACCTCATCCGGGAGCACCCGGAGATCCTGCAAATGCACGGCTTCTATGTGGACACGGAGAAGATGCTGGTCTCCTTCGACCTGATCATCGACTTCCGGGCAGAAAATCGGGAGGCGATAAAGGACGACCTTATCCGGCGCATGAAGGAGCGGTTTCCGGCATACGAATTTGTCGCTGTCCTGGACAGCGATGTCAGCGATTAAGAAAAAAGCGGCAGCTATTACCGAAAGGGAGACTGCCGTTTTTTTGCGGTCATTTTTGGGGAACGTGTAACCTCTCCCGCCCAAACGGTGCTTATCAGGGTGAAGGGCTTTCCACACAAACAGAAAGGAGATGAAAGACTTGGAGGATAACAGGATCGTTGAATTATATCTGCTGCGTGACGAAGCGGCGATCCGGCAGACCGCTGAAAAATTTGGCAGCCGTTTGCGCTCGTTGGCTTACGGGATCGTCCATGACAGGCAGACCGCCGAAGAATGTGAAAACGATACCTACCTGGAAGCGTGGAACGCGATTCCTCCCCACGAGCCGAGAAGCTATCTGTACGCGTTCCTTGCCCGGATCACCCGCCACCTCTCTCTGAACTGCTGCCGTGACCGCAGCCGCCTGAAACGCAGCGCGTTTCTGTGTGAACTCAGCGCAGAGATGGAACAGTGTATCCCGGCGCCCGACGACGTGGAGCGCCGCATAGACGATATGGCATTGAGCCGGGCGATCAACGGCTTTCTCAGCAAGCTGGACGAAGAAAAGCGAACGATTTTCCTTCGCCGTTACTGGTATCTGGATTCCATTGTGGACATTTCCAGGCGCTTTGGCCTTTCCAAAAGCAAGGTGAAAACAACGCTCTTCCGCTGCCGCGGGCAGCTTCGAGAGTATCTGAAAAAGGAGGGTTACACTTTATGAGAGGAAACGAATTGTTAGATAAGATGGAGCTGGTCGATCCGGCTTATGTGGAGGCGGCGGATGCCGCGCCGAAGGTCCGAAAAAACACCTGGGTCAAATGGGGCACCATAGCGGCCTGCCTTTTCCTTGTCTTTCGTCTGGCCGTGCCCGCCATGGCGGCTTCCATTCCGACCTTTTACGACATGCTGTACGCGGTCTCTCCCTCCACGGCACAATTCTTCCGGCCGGTCCAACTTTCCTGTGAGAAAAATGGCATCCGCATGGAGGTGGTGGCGGCCTACATCCACGAAAATACCGCCGAGATCTATATTTCCCTGCAGGATTTAGAGGCGGCAAGATTTGATGAAACCATCGATCTGTTTGACAGCTATTCTATCAATACTCCGTTTGCCTGCATAGGACACTGTAGGCTGTCGGACTATGATCCGGACACGCAGACCGCTACCTTCCTGGTTACCATTGAACAGATGGAGGGGCAGAATATCATTGGAGATAAACTGACCTTTTCGATCCGGGAATTTCTGAGCAATAAGGAAACCTATGCGAGGATCCTGGAGGATGTATGTTTGGACAGTCTTACGCTCACCTCCGACACCCAGACCGTTCAGCCACGGGGCCGCAGCGGATCCGGTCTTGCAAAGGACTATATCCGTTCCAACACCGTGCTCAGGACTGCCGGAAGCATCAGCTCCCCGGTTCCTGGCGTGACAGTGACGGGGATCGGCTATGTGGACGGGAATCTCCATGTGCAGGTATATTATGAGGATATTTTCAAAACGGATAACCATGGGTCGATCGCTCTGTTCCACAGCGAGACAGGGGAACAGATCCCCTGCAGCGGCACGATCTCCTTCTTCGACGATGCCAGAGAGGGCAGCTACGAGGACTATATCTTTCCGGAGATTTCCGCCGATGCCCTTGGCGATTATGAGCTGTACGGAACCTTTGTCACTTCCCAGGGCCCGGTAGAGGGAAACTGGAGCGTCACCTTCCCCCTGGAAAACACCGACAGGTATTCTTCTGATCCCGCACAGGCCGCTACACCTTGAACCGATAACCTACGCCCCAGATCGTCTCGATATATTGGGGAGAGGCGGTATTTTCCTCGATCTTCTCCCGGATCTTCTTGATGTGCACGGTGACGGTGGCGATATCGCCCACCGACTCCATGTCCCAGATTTCCCGGAACAATTCCTCCTTGGTGTAAACATGGTTGGGATTTTCCGCCAGGAAGGTCAAAAGGTCAAACTCCTTGGTGGTGAACGTCTTTTCCACGCCGTCCACATACACCCGTCTGGCCGTCTTGTCGATGCGGATACCGCGGATCTCTACGATATCGTTCTGGGGCTTCTGGTTGAGTCCCACCAGCCTTTCATACCGCGCCATATGCGCCTTTACCCGGGCTACCAGTTCACTGGGGCTGAAGGGCTTTGTCATATAATCATCCGCCCCCAGCCCCAGGCCGCGGATCTTGTCGATGTCGTCCTTCTTGGCGGACACCATCAGGATCGGGATATTTTTCTCCTCACGGATGCGCCTGCACACCTCGAAGCCGTCCATCTCCGGCAGCATCAGATCCAGAATGACCAGGTCGTAACTGCCATCCAGGGCCGCCTTCAGCCCCTCGCTGCCGGTATGGCAGATATCCACCTCAAAGTCACTCAGCTCCAGATAATCCTTCTCCAGATCCGCAATCGCCACTTCATCCTCAATGATCAAAATTTTACTCACGTTTCTACCTCCCTGTCCGGTCATGCCGTCCGTCTATAGCGGTCTGCTTCCGCCGGTCCTTTCTATCTGTTTCCTTCTACCCGTCTACGCCTGTTCGTTCTGCAGTTCAATATATTTTCTCAGTACAAAGTGCATACAGGTTCCCTCTCCCTCCTTACTGGTGGCCCAAATGTAGCCGCCGTGATCCTCAATGATCTTTTTCACGATGGAGAGGCCGATGCCGCTTCCTCCCTGCGCGGAATTCCGGGAGGTATCCGTGCGGTAGAAGCGCTCAAAGATCCGGTTCAGCTCCTTCTGGGCGATCCCTTTTCCATTGTCCTCCAGCTCCACACGAATGGAATCCACCTCATCCAGGATACGGATGTCGATCACGCCGTGGGGCTTGTCCATATATTTTACGCTGTTGCCGATAATGTTGTTGATCACCTTTTTCATCTGCTCCGGATCCGCGATAACGATGGTGTCCGGCGGGAGCATGTTGGAATAATTCAGGCGGATATTGCGGGAATCCAGCTCCAGTCCCACCTCCTCCACGCAGTCGTTGAAATAGTCCGCCACATTGATCCGCTGAAAATTATAGGGGATGCGGTTGTTGTCAATGCCGGAGTATACGGTGAGCTCGTTGATCAGCTTATCCATATCGTTGGCCTTGTTATAGATGGTCTTGATGTATTTGTCCATCTTTTCAGGGGTATCTGCCACACCGTCCATGATCCCCTCCACATAGCCCTTGATGGCGGTGATCGGCGTCTTTAAGTCGTGAGAAATATTGCTGACCAGCTCCTTGTTCTGCTTCTCCTGCTGCTG
Organism: uncultured Acetatifactor sp.; assembly: GCA_947584035.1. GTDB lineage: Bacteria > Bacillota > Clostridia > Lachnospirales > Lachnospiraceae > Acetatifactor. The sequence continues at coordinate 6,995 of CANPWJ010000043.1, forward strand.
CTTCTCCTCCGTAGTCTCCTTCAGCCGCATACGCATATCCTCATAATTGCGGTACAGGTCCCCGATCTCACCCTTTTCATCCGTCTGGAGTACATAATCGAAATCGCCCTCTTTGATCCTGCGCATGGCCACATTCAGCTCGTCCACCGGACGGAACACTCCCTTGCGGATCCACTGGGTCAGCATACAGCTGGTAAAGATCAGGATAACCAAAATGGCGATAAACATGTCAATCAGCAGATGTCTGGAAATCAGAGAGTGCGCCTTCGTCACCACAAAGACGCTTCCCTTGCTTCCGTCGCGAAATACAAAGTCGATCTGCTTCACATACTTCTCCAGCTCGCTGTAATAATAGCCGGAATCCTCCATCAGCTGGCCGTCCTGATAGTCCGGCAGCCTGGGAAAGATGATCCTGGCGGAAGCCTCGTCATTGGTGTAGTAGAGCTCCTCGTTTTTCCGCACGATGATGTAGGTGGAGCGGCGGGCCTCCTGTCTGCCGATCTCCTCCAGATAGGCCCTGTCCTCCAGGCGGGAGGGGTCCTTCACCGCCTGCTCCTGCAGCACCTTGTAGACCCGGTCCGTCACGTTGGCCAGCTCCTGCATACTGTCCGACAGCATGGCATAATCCAGCTCCCGGATATCGTAGCCCTGCTGAAAATTCATCAGATAGGCTCCGATCGCCAGAAACGCCATGACCGTCAGGAGCAGCGGAAGCAATATGATACTGATAAAGGTCACTTTTAACCGTGTTTTAAATTTCATAGCCGATCTCCTGCTTTCGCCCGGTTCGTGCGGTGGGGCGTAAGCTCGTCAGTTGCTGCTTTTGGCATTTGGCTCTGCCCTTTTGCGTACATGATACCACAAGCGCAGACCGGGAAGCGCTGCGAAGCAGCATTTACCGGGCAAGCGGTGGGCTGCCTGGGATAATACACCGCGCCAGCGGTGATAAGCCGGTGAAACCGGCTTTGATTCTGCGCCAGCAGAATTATTATACCACAGCTCTTTATCGTGTGCACAGAAACACTTTGGGAAGTTCCTAAAAAAAATATAAAATAACGGCTTGACAGGTCAGGGAAATTTTGTATAATAAAAATAGTAACGATTACTGTTTTAATCGGAGGTTGTGATGTCATTAAAACACAGCAAACAGAGAGAAACCATCAAGGCCTTTCTGATGGGACGGCACGATCATCCGACTGCGGACACGGTCTATATGAACGTGAGACAGCAATATCCCAACATCAGCCTCGGCACCGTCTACCGCAATCTTACGCTCCTGGCGGACTTAGGCGAGATCAACCGTCTGCGCGTAGGGGACGGTGTGGATCATTTTGACGCGGATACCTCCCAACACTATCATTTTGTCTGCTCCGAATGCGGCTGTGTCTTAGATCTGGATATGCCGAGCATCGAGTCCATCAACGATGTGGCCAGCGCGGATTTTGACGGGATGATCGCCGGACACATGACTTATTTTTACGGCGTATGCGGACAGTGTCTCAAAATGCGTCAGCCTTCTTAAGAGCGTTCAAAGGGGTAAAAAAGCGGCGTCTCCGGCTTCTTCCATAAGAGCTGCCGAAAGCTGCTTAATTTTATATAAGAAAAGGAGATTTTATTATGAAGTATGTATGTCAGGTATGTGGCTATGTTCACGAGGGAGACGCGGCACCCGCTGAGTGCCCGATCTGCCATGCTCCCGCCGAAAAGTTCACCGCACAGAGCGGCGAAAAGACCTGGGCTGCAGAGCACGTTGTAGGCGTTGCAAAGGGCGTTCGCGAGGACATTCTGAAGGATCTGCGCGCAAACTTTGAGGGAGAGTGCACCGAAGTCGGCATGTATCTGGCGATGGCCAGAGTGGCGCACAGAGAGGGTTATCCGGAAATCGGCATGTATTGGGAGAAGGCCGCTTTCGAGGAAGCAGAGCACGCCGCTAAATTTGCGGAGCTTCTGGGCGAGGTGGTAACCGACTCCACCAAGAAGAATCTGGAGATGCGAGTGGATGCCGAGAACGGCGCTACCGCCGGCAAGACCGATCTGGCTAAGAGAGCAAAGGAGCTGGGCCTGGATGCCATCCATGACACCGTACATGAAATGGCACGCGACGAGGCTAGACACGGCAAGGCATTCGAGGGTCTGTTGAAGAGATATTTCGGTTGATCTCGGCGGATCATTGAAGGAAAAACAACGGAAAAAGAGACTGTCCTCCGGTGGAATTTTTTAGCCGGTGTGCAGTCTCTTTTTGTCGTTCAAAGGACGATGGATGGGATTACCTGCCCTCTACGTAATCCCGAAACAGGGACACCAGCCTCCGGTCCAGTTTTCCCTCCTCCGCCATGGATGTCAGGATGCGAAACGCTTCCTCCAGCGGCATCGGCTTTTTATAGGGCCTGTCCACCGCGATCAGCGCCTCAAAAATATCCACCAGCGAGAGAATGCGGATCTCCGTCGGCATCTGTTGTGCGGTCAGGTGATTGGGATACCCGGAGCCGTCCAAAAATTCATGGTGCGCGCCCGCCCATCTGGGTACATTACAGTAGTGCGTGCTGAAATTGACCATGGAAAGGATATGGCTGGTGACAACCACGTGACTCTCCATCACCTTCCGCTCCCTGGGGGTCAGTGTACCGCGGCGGATCAGCAGACAGTCCGCTTCCTCCTCCGTTAAGTAAGGGATCTCCTCACCCTCCGGACTGACATACGTTTTGCCCGCCAGCTCCCGGATGCGGGGCTCCAGCTCCGCCGGCAGATCGGGAAGCGCATTGATCCTGCGCACCAGCGCCTCCGCCTCCTCCAGATAACGGCAGTTTTTTTCATAATCCTCCTGCGACAGGCGGTTTTCGTAGAAATCAATCTTAAAACAGCTCTTTAACAGCTTGTATCGGTTTACAATTTCATCCAGGTGATGCACCAGCTTGGTGCTCTTGTTCATAATGGAAAGGGGGATGCTCATCTTCCCAATGTCATGCAGACTGGCGGCCATCACCAGCTGCTCCTTGCGGTCGTCATCAAAATATTCCGGAAATTGTCCGGCTTCATACTGCCGGTTCAGATAGTCTACAAATTCCGAGGCATATCTTGTGACATTCTTGGTATGGCTGCCGTTGTAGGGGCTCCTCTCATCTATGATGGTGGCCATGGTTCCCACATAGGAGTACATCATGTCCTTGATCTCCCGCAGGTAACGCAGATTCTCAATCGATATGGACGCCTGGGAAGCCAGCGAAAATACGGCCTTCTCATAGCCCGGATCAAAGGGCACGATCCTTCCGTCAGACATCGCGTTGACCAGCTGAAGTACGCCGATCAGCTCCCCGCTCCGATCCTTCAGCGGGGCCACCAGCATAGACTGTGTGTGATAACCGGTGTGAGCATCATATTTGCGGGAGCCGGAAAAATCGAATCTTTCGCAGCGGTCCACGTCCGTAATATTGACGATCTCGCCGTGAATCGCCGAATACGCGCACGCGTTCTGCTCCTCCAGAGGAAGCGGCGGCACATCCATCTCCTCCTCTTCCCCTCCCTGAAAGAGATTCCGGGACACCATGCGCATGATCTTAAAATGCAGCTCGCCGTCCTGATACAGATACAACGCGCCGCCGTCGCAATTCGTGATGTCCATGGCACTTTTCATAATCAGCTTCAGCAGATTGCCGTGATTCTTCTCTACCGTCAGGGAAATCCCAATCTCCAGAAGTTCCTCATACTGCTTCTCGGTAAGCTTCATACGGTGACGCTCCCCCTCAGCCCTGCAGTCCTCTGGCCTGTCTGTCCATGTCCTCTACCACGATATCATAGATTTCTCCCAGCGTGGCACAATACTCCAAAAGCTTCCAGGGCTCATTGGTGTGGAAATGGATCTTGATCAATTCCTCATCCCCTACTGCCAACAGACAGTCTCCTTGGAAATGCCCGGTAATGTAATCGTTGATCTCGTCCTCATCCAGATTCTCCCCCTCGATCAGCAACTGCGTGTCATAACGAAATTCCAGCATATTCTCTATCCTTTCCGTCCGAAATATTTACCGCTGCGGTTCTGCGCCAGCAGAACCATTATACCACAAGCGCAGACCGGGAAGCGCTGCGAAGCAGCATTTACCGGGCAAGTGGTGGATCACCGGTATAATGCGCCGCGTATGCGGCATCATGGCTATGAAATAGCCATGGATTCTGCGTCAGCAGAATCATTATACCTTATTTCCCCCTGTTTGGGAAGCGCACGGCAGAATATTTTCAGGAGATCTGCCGTGCGGCGGAGCTGCCGAGAAATTCATACCCCGCCTGGGTGACGATCCTGCAAAGATCCGCTTCCTCCTTCGGTTCTTTGGTAAGCACGCTGACTCTTTTCCCGCGCAGGTCTGCCTTCGCCCAGAATCCTTCCTGTCTGTGAAACGCGTTTTCCACGTGAGCCGCACAGTTTTTGCAGGTCATTCCTCCTACGCTCAATGTGTATTCATAGAAATAATGGCTTCTGTCCCCATCCAGGGGAGGCTGCCTCCGCTCCATATCAGAGCCTCCGCCGCAGCACCCGCCTCTTAACCTTTTCAGGCTGCTTTTCACCGCAAAGATACAGATCGTCAAAAGCACTAATAATATAACCGCAGTTCCCATCACGCGTCCTCCTGTTCCGGAATTTTCCCAAAGATTTTCAGGGTCGTCCTTGCTAATTTTAGTTAGTATTGGCTAACTATATTTTACACCTTTTTCTCGGAAATGGGAATAGCGGAAGGGAAAATCATTCCAAATTTTTGTTGACATTTGCCCGGAGAGAAGTTATGATTTTCTTACATCCTTTCGAGGATTTGTATCTTTTCTATCAGGGGCTTCGCCCTTTTCTTTACAGACTGCGGCCTGTTGCCCAGTCACATCTCGACCGTTTTTCAGTAGTTACCAACCGTATCATTTGCACCATAAATGCTTCGTTTTACGGTATGGATGGCCATTCGCCCCTTCTGCCTAGAATAAGGTTCTTATACCATAGCGGCCCTGCGGCAGTCTTTGTTTCTCCTTGCGAGTGGTTCATTTTCCCCTGTGTCTGTCCGCCGTGTCTGTCCACCTGTCTGCTGCTGTGTCCATCTGCAGACTCTGTCCACCGTACCTCTTTGTTGCGTCCGTCTGCTGCGTCTGTCTGTTGCACCCGTCCATCGTGCTCGTGCCTGTCCGCTGCGTCCGTCTACAGAATCCGTATACCTGTCTGTCTGCAGAGTTCATCTGTTGCGCCGTCCGACACTTCCCTGCGCCACACGGCCGCATCCTATCCGGCAGCTTCCCTGTGCTGCGCTGTCCCATCCTGCTGTCCCTTCCCACCAATCCACCTTTCGAAAGGAAACCCATGAAACACACCCGAAGTAA
>CANPWJ010000044.1 GCA_947584035.1 uncultured Acetatifactor sp.
GATCCCTCCGGCAGGAGCGATCTGCGCACCATGATGACCAAGGAGACGATCGACCACAACTGTGCGTGCTTTCAAAAGCAGATGAGCCGCTTTATCGCGTTTGAGGACGGGAGCGGCGATCCCTCCAGGGCGCTGTTGGTCAATAACGCGGACTGGCTGCGGGACTTAAACTACATTGACTTTATCCGGGATGTGGGAGTGCATTTTTCCGTAAACCGTATGCTGACGGCGGAGTGCTATAAGCAGCGGATGGAGAAGGGCTTAAGCTTTCTGGAGTTCAACTACATGATCATGCAGAGCTATGACTTCCTCTCCCTGTATGAGAGATACGGCTGCAATATGCAGTTTGGCGGCGACGACCAGTGGAGCAATATGCTGGGCGGCACGGAGCTGATCCGCAGAAAGCTGGGGAAGGACGCCTATGCCATGACCATCACGCTGCTTCTAAATTCCGAGGGGAAAAAGATGGGTAAGACCCAGAAGGGCGCCGTCTGGCTGGATCCCAACAAGACCTCCCCCTTTGAATTCTACCAGTACTGGCGGAACGTGGCGGACGCGGATGTGTTGAAATGTCTGCGGATGCTGACGTTCCTGCCCCTGGAGCAGATCGAGGAGATGGATCGGTGGGAGGGCAGCCAGCTCAACCGGGCGAAGGAGATCCTGGCCCTGGAGCTGACCCGGCTGGTGCACGGAGACGAGGAGGCGGAGCGGGCTCAGGAGAGCGCCAGGGCGCTCTTTAACGGAGGCGCTGCCGCCGAGATGCCTTCCTGTAAGCTGTCGGAGGAGGACTTTACGGACGGCGGGATCGACATCCTGGGCGTGCTGGTAAAGGCGGGGCTTACCGCTTCCCGCTCGGAGGCCAGACGCGCGGTGGAGCAGGGCGGTGTGACCGTGGAGGGCGACAAGGTCACCGATATCAAAACGCTCTATGCGCCGGAGCAGTTCTCCGGGGAGGGTCTGGTGGTCCGGAGAGGCAAGAAACATTTTAAGAGGGTAACCCTGTGATCGGACAGCGGAAGGCTTCCGGATCCGGCGGATGGAAAGGAAACGGGTATACATGCGAAAGGGCAGAGGACGGAGAGGCGCGACGATCGTTTTATTATTGCTGAGTATCCTGTGCGGCGGTATGCTGCGGGGGATACCGGTCTGCGCTGCCCGGATACCGTCAGGATCCGGCGCGGGGGAGACGGTGCATGTCATTCTGATGAATTACGATGACTGCGGGTATGTGGAGGTCTCGGAGGACGGAGAGATCTCCGGCTATTACATGGATTATCTCAATGAGATCGCCAAATACACCGGCTGGGTGTACGACGTGGACGTGGTGGCCGGCAGCCAGGAGCTGTACGATCACACCGTGGCCGGGGACTATGACCTGATGGTGGGGAACCGCTACACGGAGGAGAGCGAGGAGCAGTATTTTACCTTTCCCTCCGTGTCCATGGGAAATAAGCAGCTGGTGCTGGCGGTGCCAAAGACCCGGTCGGATTTAAGCTCCGACGACGTAAATTCCCTGCTGGGGCTGCGCCTGGGGACCACGCCGGACACGGAATACAGCAAGGAGCTGAAGGAAAAGTTCAAGAGCTACTGTTTTATCTACGGTCTGAAGTATGTGGAGAATTCGCCCGTCGATTATGAGGACGGGGTGAACCTGATCGATGCGGACAGCGAGAGCCGCTTTCAGATGCTGGAGGACGGGCGGCTGGACGGACTGGTCACCACAAATTCCATCGCCCTGGAGCACGATCTGCTGGTGCTGGATGTCTTTGGGGAGATCCCCTTTTATGCCGTGGCACCCAAGGGGGACGATCATCTGATGGAGCCCCTGGAGGAGGCGATCGAGGCGATCCGCAGCGTGGACGGAGATTTTGAGGGCCGTCTGTACAATCGGTATTTTGCGCCGAACTATGAGCGGCAGCTGATCTTTTCCCAGGAGGAGACGGAATACCTGTCCCAGATACGGCAGTTTCGGGTGGCCATGTGGGACGGCACGGCTCCCTACTCCTATCTGAACGGCGAGGGCGAGTGGAGCGGCGTCACGGTGGAGGTGTTCCGGGAGATCTGTCAGATGTCGGGGACGAAGCTGCGGTTTTCCTTTGTGGGATATCCCAGCGCCAAGGCGGCTGAGGAGGCCCTGCTCGCCGGCGAGGTGGATATCCTGGGGCAGACCTTTACGTCGGCGGGAGTCTCCGTATACGGGCCAAGCAGAAGCCGCAGCTATTACACGGACAGCTTCCGCATCTATCGAAACGAGAAGTTTACGGATCCCCTGGAGGAGGCCCGGGTGGTGGTGCGCAGGGATATTACGGAGGAACTGCTAGGGACTCTCGGCATCACGGACCCTTCCGGGGTGCAGTATGTGGACACCGCGGAGGAGGCGCTGCGCCTGGTCAGCACCGGGGAGGCGGATGTGACCCTGGCGCTTCAGAACGTGGCGGACTATTATATCAATTATGATCAGCTGGAGCACATCCAGGAGCTGAGCTTAAACAATGCCAACATGTCGTTCTGCAGCGTGTACGGGGACGGCGTGGACGATGTGGCCCGTTCCATCTGTAATAAGTGTATTGCCAATCTGGATACCGAGCAGCTGAGCCGGGACATGACGGAGATCATCCTCTCCGACCACCGGGATCTGAACCTGCTGGATTATGTAAAGGCCAACTGGAACGCGGTGGCCGTATTCGTGATTCTGGCGCTGACGGTGGCGATCGCCTTTTTGTCGGTGTCGATCGTGACGATCTCCCGGAATTCCAGGCGGATCCATGACATGCTCTACAGCGACGAGGTGACCGGAGGGATCAGCTATCGGAAATTTGTGGAGGATGTGCACCGCAAGGCCCGAAGCCAGGACGGGAGAGGAAAATATTACGTCTTTTTTGCCAATGTCAGCGGCTTCAAATATATCAACGACCGCTTCAGCTATCAGATGGGGAACCGGGTGCTGAACGCGGTGTGGAAAAAGCTCTGTGAGGTCGCCGGAGACCTGCCGGTGGCCCGGATCTACGCGGACCGCTTCGTGGGGCTTCTGCCGTTTGAGGAGCAGGGATGGCTGGAGCAGCGGCTGAACCACGAGCTTAGAGAGTTCGGCAAACAGACCGAGCGGGAGTTCCCGGATTTCAATCTGTTTTTGAAGATCGGGATCTGCCCATGGGATCTGTCGGAACAGCTGGACGTGATCCCCAGCGTCAATTATGCCACCTACGCCGCGGGCAATCTCCACAATTTGTCCCAGTCCGCTTATTGCTTCTACACCATGGAGGAGCATGAGGAGATGCTGCGCAGACAGAACATTGAGCGGGATATGCACCGGGCGCTGAAGGCGGGAGAGTTTGTGGCGTTCTATCAGCCGAAGTACGACGCCGTGAAGAACGAGATCATGGGAGCGGAGGCTTTGGTGCGCTGGCAGCACAAGACCAAGGGGCTGGTTTCGCCCGGCGTGTTTGTGCCGATCTTTGAGGAAAACCGGTTTATCATCGAGGTGGACTTTGCGATTTTTGAGCAGGTGTGCGCGATGCTGGCGGAGCGGAAGAAGGCGGGGCAGGAGCTTTACCCCATCTCCTGCAATTTCTCCCGGTATCACTTTATGAACGCCAGTTTCGTGGATCGTCTCACCAGGACCCTGGAGCGGTATGGCGCTCCGGCGGAATTTATTGAGATCGAGATCACGGAGACGGTGGCGACCAGTGATTTTGACGCCCTGCTGCGGACGGTGAAGCGCCTGAAGGAAAACGGCTTCCGGATATCCATCGACGATTTCGGGAGCGGGTATTCCTGTATTCAGCTGTTGTATAAGCTTCCCATCGACGTGCTGAAGCTGGACCGGGTGTTTGTGCTGGAGCAGGAGCCCAACGAGAAGGAGGAGGCCATCAACCGCAGTATCGTGAAGATCTGTCACGACAACAACATCAAGGTGATCTGCGAGGGCGTGGAGACCGCCGAACAGAGGGATTTTGTCTTAAGCTATGGCTGCCGCTATATCCAGGGATATTTTTATTCAAAGCCTGTGGATCGGGATACGTTTTTGGGGATGCTGGAGGCACAGGCCATGTCCCGGGCATGAAAATGCGGAGGGCTGCATATACATATAACAGGAATGACAGGATCGAAAAAGGATGGGATGTTATATGGAGTATGCAGCCAATACATATGATCTCTACTATGACATACAGAAACGCACCGGAGGAGAGATCTACATCGGTGTGCTGGGGCCGGTGAGGACCGGGAAGTCCACGTTTATCAAGCGGTTTATGGAGGAGATGGTGCTCCCCTATATGGAGGATGAAAACGAGCGGGCCCGGGCCCAGGATGAGCTGCCCCAGAGCGCCGGAGGGCGCACGATCACCACTACGGAGCCCAAATTTATCCCCAACGAGGCGGCGAAGGTTTCCCTGAACGAGGATGTCCAGGTGTCGGTGCGCCTGATCGACTGCGTGGGATATATGGTGGAGGGCGCGGCCGGACATATGGAGGAGGACGCGGAGCGCATGGTCAAGACTCCGTGGTTCGACTATGAGATCCCCTTTACCCAGGCGGCTGAGATCGGAACGGATAAGGTGATGAACGACCACTCCACCATTGGGCTGGTGGTCACCACGGACGGGAGTGTCGGCGATCTGGGCAGGAACAGCTACCTGGAGGCGGAGGAAAAGACGATCCTGGCTCTGAAAAAGACCCGAAAGCCGTTTCTGGTGCTGGTAAACAGCCAGAAGCCTTACTCGGAGGACGCCAAACGGACGGCGGCCGAGATAGCGGATAAATATGACGTAAGTGTCATGCCTGTCAACTGCGAGCAGCTTAAGAAGGAGGATATCAACCGCATTTTGGAGAAGGTGCTCTATGAGTTCCCGATCACCTCCATCGAATTCTATATGCCCAAGTGGGTGGAGATGCTTTCCTGTGACAACCGGCTGAAGCAGGAGATGATCGAGCAGGTGAAGGCGCTGATGAAGAGCTATGACGTGATCCGGGATGTGCTGGAGCGGCCCGTGCAGATGGAGAGCAGCTTTGTGAAGCGGTGCAAGATGGATGGGATCCAGCTTTATGACGGAGTGGTCAAGGTGGCGCTGGATGTGGATGAGAACTACTATTATGAGATGCTGACGGAGATGGTGGGGGAGGAGATCGCGGATGAGTACCAGCTGATCCGGAAGCTGCGGGAATTTTCCAACATGAAACGGGAGTATGCCAAGGTGCTGAACGCGGTCCAGCTCGTCCGGATGAAGGGGTACGGCGTCGTGACGCCCGAAAAGGACGAGATCACGCTGGATAAGCCGGAGCTGATCCGGCACGGCAATAAATACGGGGTCAAGATACGGGCCGTCAGCCCGTCCATCCATATGATACGGGCCAATATCGAGACGGAGATCGCTCCCATTGTGGGCACGAAGGAGCAGGCGGACGATCTGATCCGCTACATCGACCAGGCGGATGCAAACGCGGGGATCTGGGACACGAATATTTTTGGCAAAACGGTGGAACAGCTGGTGAATGACGGCATTACCACAAAGGTAGCCTCCATCGGGGACGAGAGCCAGGTGAAGCTCCAGGATACCATGCAGAAGATCGTGAACGACAGCAATGGCGGGATGGTGTGTATCATTATCTAGTCTGGTACATAAGCCTGTGGGAAAGTGGAGCAGACCCTTCTCTCACAGGCTTTCCTCTATTGCATTTTCCGGCGCGATTGGGTATAATGAAACGGTTGAATATGCTTTAAGATGCGTGGACTTAAGGGGCAGGATATGAACATACATAAAGCGAAAAAACGATGCAGGGCGGTCTCGGAGAAAATAGACCTGAGAAAAGTCGGGTTAGTGGGCGTGATTGCGTTTATGCTCGCGCTGATGCAGGTGAGCGGCTGGCAGAGAAGCATGAAATACGGTACCAGCGTACATTCCGGCCTTTTCCAAAAGATTGGCATACTGGAGGGCTGGCAGTGCGTTCTTGCCGGGGGGCTGGCATGGGCGGTATATGGGATATTGTTGTATGCTGCTTTTTCATTCCTTGAGAGTCGGAGCATACGCGTAGGGAACTGTTCCGGTGAGGAGCCCAGGCACTTATGGCTGGTCTGCTCAGGACTGCTTCTGGTGATATATGCGGTTTATCTGATCGGCTGCTACCCGGGATTTTACAATTATGACGGGGGAGCGCAATTAGTACAGGTCATGTATGCAGAGGTCCCGTATAATACCCATCATCCGCTGCTGCATACTTTGATCGTAGGCGGGATCATTACGCTGGGATACCATCTTTATAGCGCAGATCTGACCTTTGGCGTTTTTCTGTATTGTTTCTTTCAGATTTGTGTCTGCGCGGTCGGTTTCGGTTATTCCGTCCGTTTTGTCTGCCGGTATGCCCGCACAAAGATATTGGCGGTTTTAACCTTTGTTTTCTACGCGATCTGTCCGCCGATCGTTATGTTTTCCATCAGCACGACCAAGGATACCCTGTGCGGGGTGGCCTTATTGGCCGCTGTTCTTAAATTATATGAGATTTACAGGATGAACAGGGAAAAGCCGGTTATTCCAAAGAGGGAGTGGATCGCGGCAGCTGTTCTGCTGACCCTTTCCTGCCTTTTGAGGAACAATATTGTATATGCCGTCATGGCCATGGCAGTCCTGTCTGCTGTCTTTAAAAAAAGGGCCGTCAAAAGACAATGGTGTCTTTTTGTCAGTGTGATTGTCCTGTATGGAATGATCAACGGCGGCCTGATGAAAGCGCTGGATGCAACGCCCGGATCTGTTACGGAGGCGTTAAGCGTACCGTTTCAACAGTTTGCCCGGCTCTATGTGGAAAAAGGGGAGAGCGCGTTTAGCAGAGAGGAACAGGAATTGCTATATGCGGCCATTGAGCCGTCGATGCTGGAAACGTATGATCCGATGATCGCGGACTCCATCAAATATGCCTTTTGGCGGCATTTAGGCGCCCTGACGGAGAACAAATGGGAATACCTCTCCTTCTGGGCAAGAAAGGGGATACAATACCCCCGGATCTATCTGGATTCTTTTCTGGACAATACCTATCAGGCATGGTATCCGGGAACGCTCTTAAAAGACAAAAAAGGATACCGCTATTTTGATATAACGGATTGGCAGGAGGAGTACGGAACTCCGTATTTTCCCTGGCTGTATGATTTTTATCGATCCATATATCTTGACGCTTCTTATCGGAGGTATCCGGTGATCCGCCTGTTCTTTTCCATTGGGGCGATGCTGTGGGCGGCTTTGATCACGTGGTTTTACGGTCTGTGGAAAAAGGACGGAACCATTTGCTGGACCCTTCTGTTGGTTTTATTGGTATGTTTTACGTTTTTTGGGGGGCCGGTCTCGGATCTAAGGTATTATCTGATCCTGTTTTATTTATTTCCTGTGTGCCTGGCGTTTCTTTTGAGTCCTTCCTGCACGCCGGATGAGAGAATCGGCACAGAGACGCAGGATGACGGGAAAATGGATAAAAACAAAAACTTATAGTAAAGATCGAAAAAAACTGGTACAATGAGAATCAGAATCGGTCCCTCAGGAGGTGCGTGCGTATGGGCGGAAGGGAAGTGTATGAAAAGCTGGAGCGGTGCCTTTCCTGTGTGCGGGAGAGGACGGAATTTGTGCCGAAGGCCGCGGTCGTGCTGGGGTCCGGGCTGGGCGACTACGCCGGAGCCATCCGGACGGAGGCGGAGGTTCCGTATGGGGAGATCGAAGGGTTTCCGGTGTCCACCGTGCCCGGACACGACGGAAGGTTTATCTTCGGATGGGTGGACAAGACCCCGGTGGTCTGCATGAAGGGGAGAGTCCACTATTATGAGGGCTATGATATGGCGGATGTGGTGCTGCCGATCCGTCTGATGAAGCTTTTGGGCGCGGACACCCTTCTTTTGACCAATGCGGCCGGCGGGATAAACACGGACTTTCGCGCCGGGGATCTGATGCTGATAAAGGATCATATCTCCGTCTTTGTGCCCAATCCGCTGATCGGGGAAAACATCGATCCGCTGGGGACGCGCTTCCCGGACATGAGCCAGGTTTACGACCGGGAGCTTCAGGATCAGATAAAGGAAAAGGCGGCCGAACTGGGGATCCCGCTGCGGGAGGGAGTGTATGCGCAGCTGACCGGGCCCTCCTATGAATCTCCTGCGGAGATCCGGATGCTCCGGATGCTGGGCTGCGACGCGGTGGGGATGAGCACCGTGGTGGAGGCCATCGCCGCCCGTCACTGTGGACTGCGGGTCTGCGGCATCTCCTGCATCAGCAATCTGGCCGCCGGAATGTCACAGAAGGCTCTGGATCATAAGGAGGTGCAGGAGGCGGCGGATCGGGCGGCGCCTTTGTTTCGGAAGCTGGTGACGGAATCCGTGAAGGCGTTCGGATCGAAAGGGTGGACGGCAGGATGAGCGGTGCGTTGAGCGAGGAGCAGAAGAGAGAGCTGGCAGGAGCGGCGCTGGACGCCAGAGGGAGGGCGTATGCCCCCTACTCCCACTATACGGTAGGGGCGGCGCTTCTCGGGCGTAACGGGAAGGTGTACACGGGCGTCAATGTGGAAAACGCTTCCTACGGGGCCACCAACTGCGCGGAGAGGACGGCCTTTTTCCGGGCGGTGGCGGACGGGCAGCGGGAGTTTGCGGCCATCGCCATCGCCGGAGGAGAGGAAGGGCAGGAGCCCGCAGGGTACGCCTATCCCTGCGGCCTGTGCAGACAGGTGATGCGGGAGTTTTGCGGGGAGGGATTTCAGGTGATCGTGGCGAGAAGTGAGAGCGATTGCAGGGTATTCTCCCTGGGGGAGCTTCTTCCCCACGGTTTTGACGGGGGAGAGCTACGGGACATTTGTCAGGAGTAGAGGAGAGCAGATGAATATCAGATTGTACAACGCAAAGATACTCACAATGGAGAAAAACCGGGATGTGTTCCGCGGTGAGATATGGATCAAGAACGACAGGATCGCCTATGTGGCGGACCAGGAGGAGCTGCAGCAGGATTGGACGAAGGATGACATCCCGCGGATCTCCTGGGATCTGGAGCTGGACTGCCGGGACAATCTTCTGATGCCCGGGTTCAAGAATTCGCACACCCATTCCGGCATGACGTTTCTGCGCTCCTACGCCGATGATCTGCCGCTGCAGAAGTGGCTGAGGGAAATGGTGTTCCCCCTGGAGGAGAAGCTTTCGGGGGAGGATATCTATGAGCTGTCGAAGCTTGCCATTATGGAATATGTGACCTCGGGGATCACCGCGATCTTTGATATGTACCTGAAGCCGGACAGTACGGCGGAGGCATGCATGGATACCGGTATGCGCTGTGTCCTGGTGTCCGGCCTCAATAATTTTACCTCCTCCATAGAGCAGATGGAGGAGGAATATCAGAAGTGGAACAGGAGGAATTCGCTGATCAGCTACCAGCTGGGCTTTCACGCGGAATATACCTGCTCCAAGGAGCTGCTCTGCAACGTCTCCACTCTGGCGCACAAATACCATGCTCCGGTGTACGCCCACATGGCCGAGAATTTACAGGAGGTGGAGGAGTGCAAGGCGCGCTACGGCATGACGCCCACGGTGTTTTTGGATTCCCTGGGGATGTTTGAGTTTGGGGGCGGCGGCTTCCACTGTGTGCACATGACGGAGCAGGACATGGACACGCTCCGTATGCGGCGGATGTACGTGATCACAAATCCCGCCTCCAACCTGAAGCTGGCCAGCGGGATCGCGCCCATCGCGGAATTTGAGCGCAGGAAGATCCCGGTCGCCATCGGCACGGACGGTCCGGGCAGCAACAATGCGCTGGACATGTTCCGGGAAATGTTTTTGGTGTCCGCGCTGAGCAAGGTGCGGGAGCGGGACGCGGCCAGTCTGGACGCCATGCGCGTGCTGCGCATGGCCACCGTGCACGGCGCCAAGGCCATGCGCCTGAACCGCTGCGACACTCTGGCCAAGGGCAAGTACGCGGACATCATTATGATCGACCTGCATCAGCCCAACATGCAGCCCGTTCACAATATCCCCAAAAACCTGGTGTACAGCGGCAGCAAATCCAATGTGCGGATGACCATGGTGGGAGGCAAGATCCTGTACCGGGACGGCGAGTACAACATTGGCGAGAGCCCTGAGCGCGTCTATGAAAAATGTGACAGGATCGTAAAGCGGTTGTTGTCTGAGTGATCAGATGATGATAGATTTTCATTTCTCAAGAGACGAAGGAGGAGAGAAGGTTATGATTGAGAAATTGTTTCACCTGAAGGAAAACAGGACCGATGTCCGGACAGAGGTCATGGCGGGGGTCACCACCTTTATGACCATGGCTTACATTCTGGCAGTCAATCCGAACATCCTGTCCGCTTCCGGGATGGATTCCGGCGCAGTACTGATCGCCACGGCGCTGGCGTCCTTTATCGGGTGCGTGCTGATGGCGCTGCTGTCCAACTATCCGTTTGCGCTGGCGCCGGGGCTTGGACTCAACGCGTATTTTGCGTACACCGTGGTAGGGCAGATGGGGTATTCCTGGCAGATCGCCCTGTTGGCGGTGTTTGTGGAGGGCCTGATCTTTATCCTCCTGTCGGTGACCAATGTGCGGGAAGCCATTTTCAATGCGATCCCCCTGACCCTGAAATCGGCGGTGAGCGCCGGGATCGGCCTGTTCGTGGCTTTCATCGGGCTTCAGAATGCCCATGTGGTGGTGGACAGCGACACGCTGGTGACCATGCAGGATTTTTCGGAAAACTTCCACTCTGTGGGAATGGGAGCGATCCTGGCGCTGATCGGTGTGCTGATCACCGCCATTCTTCTGATCCGCAGGGTAAAGGGAGGAATCCTCTTTGGGATCCTGATCACCTGGGTTCTGGGGATCGTTTGTGAGCTTGTGGGCCTCTATCAGCCCAACCCGGAGGCGGGGATGTACTCGGTGATCCCCAGCGCGGTCATCTCCTTTGATTTCTCCGCGATCGGCAGTACGTTCGGGCAGGTGTTTGCCGCGGATTTCAGCCAGCTGAAGTATGCGGCGGAGTTTGTAGTGGTAGTGTTCGCGTTTCTGTTTGTAGATATCTTTGACACGCTGGGAACCCTGATCGGTGTGTCCTCCAAGGCGGACATGCTGGATGAGCAGGGCAGACTGCCCCGGATCAAGGGCGCTCTTCTGGCGGATGCGATCGCCACCAGCGCGGGTGCGGTGCTCGGCACCTCCACCACCACCACCTTTGTGGAGAGCGCGGCGGGCGTCACCGAGGGCGGAAGGACCGGATTGACGGCGATCATCACGGGACTGCTCTTTTTGCTCTCCCTGATCTTTTCCCCGCTGTTTTTGACCATTCCTTCCTTTGCCACGGCTCCGGCCCTGATCATCGTGGGCTTCTACATGATCGCTTCGGTGGCCCGGATCGACTGGGAAAATATGCTGGAGGCCATCCCGGCCTTTCTGTGTGTGGTTGCCATGCCGCTCTGCTACAGTATCTCCGAGGGTATCTCCTTTGGCATCATTTCCTGGGTGGTGCTCCATCTGTGCACCGGCAAGGCAAAGGGCAAGGTGAGCCCGTTGATGTATGTGCTGGCGCTGCTCTTTGTGGCAAAATACATCTTCCTGTAGGAGCGTGCGGAGAGAAAAGAGGAAGGCAGCATGGAATATCTGTTGACAGCCGCCGTGTGCGTGGGGTTTTTCGCGGTGGTGTTCCTTCGGGAAGCATATCAGGCAAAGAAGAGAGAGAAGCTTTTTGTGGCTTCTCTCTCTGAAAATTATGGGAAAATACCACAGAAGGAATATTCCCTGGAGCGGTATGCCCGGATCGACCGCTTTTTTTGCAGACACAGGAGGGAGGGACAGGTGGACGACATCACCTGGAACGACCTGGATCTGGACAGCCTGTTTTGCCGGATGGACAGCACGCTTTCTGCCTCCGGGGAGGAATACCTGTATTACACCCTCCGGAATACGGCCGCCGGTGAGGAGGAGCTTCTGCACCTGGAGGAGGCCGTGGCCTTTTTCGCCCTGCATGAAAGGGAGCGGGTACAGGTACAGCGGCTGGCACATGCGCTGGGGCACACGGGGAAATTTTCGCTGTACGACTATCTGGACCAGCTGGAGGATCTAGAGGAGCGGTCCGGGCGGAAACATCTTCTGTGCGACCTTTTGTTCCTGCCCCTTTTGGGGGCGATGCCCTTTTGGAC
>CANPWJ010000045.1 GCA_947584035.1 uncultured Acetatifactor sp.
CCCACCGCCAGATCACTCCCCGCATTCATGGCGGCTTCCACTCCCTGATAGTAGCTCAAATGGATCATGCTGACCACGGGCGGGTCCTCCTGCTCCCGCAGGAATCCGTTTACCTGGTCCGCCGTATCGTCCGTGCATCCGTCATCCACACACACGATCTCATATTTCTCAAAGTGCTCCCGCATGACCCGGCAGATCTTGCGCAAAAACTCCCCGGCCACCGCTGCCTCGTTGTGCAGATAGACCACGCAGGAGACAAAATTTTTCTCTTTGCTCTGTATCATAGGATATCTCACCCTCCGTCCGTTCCGACCGGCATATTCCGGCCCTTACACCAAATATTCATCCAGGTCGTACACCGTGTTGATCTTGCCGGAAAGCACACTGATAAAGTCCGGTTCTCCGGGAAGCCTTCGGATCACCGTGGGCCTGGAATCATCTATCTCTGAAGCCTTCAGGATCGGCTTCATGGAAAAGAGCGATTTCTCATACCAAAACGCGTATTCCTCCCGCACATACTTCCGGGCCAGCGCGGACATATACTCCCAGGCGCTCCCGGGCCGCTTCTCACAGGAATCGCAGTTTCCCAGCCAGCCGTCCGTACAGTTTCCGCCCTCCATGCAGTGAAACTTCGGCGTGACATCATAGCTGGTGTCATGGGGCGTGAACGTGACGGAGGTCAGCGAGTGGAAGCCCGTTTTCCCGAAGGGCATGATCGAGAAAAAGGGGCCGTCCATGACGGTCAGTCCCACCTTCTGCAGCCGTTCGTTCACCCGGCACAGAATGATCTCACAGAGCTCGTATTTCAATCCAAACGGCTCCGCCTGCACCCCCTCCACCTTCTGCAGCACCTGGTTCACCGACGCATAAGAAGCGTTCAGCACAAAGGGCGCCTCGTACCGCTCCTCCTTCCCCTGAAAGAGGGCCGTCACCTCATAAGCGCGCGGCTGCTTTACAATGCGTAAGATGCGCCGCCCGCAGCAGAGCCGGGCGCCGGAATATTTCTTCAGCTCCTCCAGAAAATAGTCGCGCAGAATACGGGCGTCATACGTGTACTCCTTTGTGAGAAAGGCCCCGTCGCAAACCCCTTCCCGGAAATACTCGTCCACCGAAAGCTGTCTGCAGGGAATCCCTGCGTCCCGACAGAATTTCTGAAATTCCCTGGCATCCGTCCACGAGAAATGCCTGGAAGTGGCGTACACCTGGTCGAAATCAAACAAAACACAAAAGCCATAGTCCTCCACGAACCGCTTGAAGTATCCCGCTGATTTTTGGGCTGTGGCCAGGGAACGCGGATAATGGTATCCCATATGTACCCTGGCCTGGTTGATATAAGTGGCCCGGGTAAAGGGAGCCTCTTCCATTTCCAGGACCGTGACCTGCTGCCCCCGGCGGGCACAGTACAGCGCGGCGTACAGACCGTACAGCCCGGCTCCAATGATCAATTTGTCCGTCGTCATAGCCCCTTATCCTTTCGCAGAATTTTTGTGCAGAAGCGCCAAAAACGGCAGGATTGTCATAATCGGATAGAGATATCGCAGCTGCACCGTCGGCCCCAGAAACAATGTGCCATAGTAGCCCAGCACGAACGCGAGCGGCAGGAGCATCCGAAACTCCCTCCGAAGGAGGCGCCAGCCTGCCAGGAGCAGATACAGGTACAGGAAGCTCCCCGGCACAAAAAGATATTTTAACAGCGGCAGATCCAGATAACCGTTCCGGTCCGCCCAATCCTCCAGGACGGACCGCAGCTCCGGCCACCTGGAATCCTTGTAGAACCCCCTGGGCGTCAAATCCTGCTCAAACCAATAGGTCTGCACGTATCCCCGCCCAACCAGGCCGTCCTGCTCGTTGATATGGGCGTGCGTTCTATCCCCCGGGGAGAGATAGCCGGCGTTGACCGCCAGCGCCGCGTTGACAAAATCCCCGGGATATCGTCCCAAAAGCCGAAAATACGTCTCCAAAAATTCCTTTGTCCGATAACGCACCACGTAGGTGTTGGTGTGGCGCTTTACCGGGTCCGCCAGATCCGCGTCGTACCAGCGGTACCCCTCATCCAGCAGAAAGTCATTGATCAGAGCCTTGTCCCGCTCCTCCATGGTGCCGTCATCCTCCGGAAGCACCCCGACGCCTCCGTGGTAGAGCATGGTTCGCGCAAGCTGCTGAATCGGCATACTCAGCATTTCCCGCCGGTCCCCCTGCTCCGCGCCCGAGAGCGTAAAGACCGCGGAAAGGAGTATGCTGCCTGTCAAAAGCCCCGCCAGCATCTCCCCCCATATCCGCAGCAGACGCCTCCGCCCCTGCCTGCGCACCAGCGACAGAGAGAGAAAGAAAAGCGCCACCATCAGCGCGTACTTTCCGTTGTTTCGAAACAACACCACGCCCACTGTTCCGAGGAAGAACAGGACGTCCGAACAGCCTACCCATCTGCCCCTCCTCTCTTCCAGAAGCAGCGCACACATGGACACCGTCATCCACACCACAAAGCCCGTGAACACCGTATCTTTCGTTACGGTGACGGCCATATACCAGTGAAACGGATAGAACATTCCGTAAAACAGCACCAGAACCTGCCAAAGGGTCCTGACCCGGAAACGGTGCAGGACCGCAACGCCGTAAGCCAGCGCTGCTGCCAGAAACAGAAGCTGTACCGCCGCGTACAGGGCGATGCCCGCGTTGACTTCTCCGAACCAGTCTCTCCCCAGAAAAACCATTCCCCGAAGGAGCAGCGTGTGCACCAGCGGATGGTGATCGTTCATGCCGTCCCCCATCACCTGCCCCATCTGGATCGGTGTATCATAGGAACAGATGGCCGGATAATAGGCCAGATAAGACGGGATCCAGCTGATCGCGATCAGGAGGAAGGCGCCTCCAAAGACGCGGCCGGCGCTCTGCCCTTCCAGCCAGACGGATGCCCGGTGTCCCCACTCCCGAAGAGTGCTTCCCCTTCTCCGTCCTTTTGGTGCCGGATCTTCTTGCGTCAGACCTTCTGGCATCGGATCTTCTGGTGTCGGTTTTTCTTCTATCCGTTCCTGCCCCTTCCGTCCCGGCTTCGGGGTCCGTCCTTCCGGGCAGCGCTTTCCCTTCCCCTCCGCCAGCGCATACAGGAAAAGGCAGAGGGATACGCCCAAAACCGTCCCCACAGACAGGCTGAGCGCCAACACCCCGGCCAGGTACTCTCCCGTCCAGAGAAGGTTCCCCCGCTCCGCCAGATCCGCTTCCGTTTTCCAGAAAAAGACAAACAGGAAGCCTGCCAGACCGTAAAACAGGCATCCGATCTTTTTAGGCAGCAGCGCTTTAGTTTCCTGCATGAGCCGTCTCCTCGCGGGCCTTCCGCTGGCCGTATACACAGTTCAGCCGATACTCAAAATCCTTTTTGTCCTTTGCCGCCAGAACCTCCAGTATCATTCCGGAAAAAAACGACTGGATCCCGGCCAGCACCATGAAACCGCAGACGATCAGCGTCGGGAATCTGGGAACCAGCCCGGTGTCCAGATAAACGCGGATCAGAGGAAGCATCAGGATCAGGGCGGCCAGGATCAGCAAAAAGCCAAGGAAGCCAAAGAAACGCAGCGGCTTATAGTTCTTATAGAGCTGCACCATCTTTCGTATGACCCGGGCACCATCGCTGTAGGTGTTCAGCTTCGACACGCTGCCCTCCGGCCGGTCCCGATATTCCACCACGACATTCTCCACCTGCATATTGTAATTGACCGCATGAATGGTCATCTCCGTCTCGATCTCAAAGCCCTTGGAAAACACCGGGAACGTCTTGACAAATTCATACCCAAACGCCCGGTAGCCCGTCATAATATCCTTAATGTCGGACCGGAACAGGCCGTTGATCCCAAAGCGCATCAGACTGTTCCCGAAATTGTGGAAGGGGCGTTTGTTCTCCGTGAAATAAGTGGAGGAGAGCCGGTCTCCCACTACCATATCCGCATGATTCAGCAGAACCTTGTCCACCATCTCTCTGGCGCAGTTCAGGGGATAAGTATCATCCCCATCGATCATCAGATAGCACTGGGCATCGATCTCCCGGAACATCCTGCGGATCACATTTCCCTTTCCCTGCCGGTATTCCCTGCGAACGGTGGCACCAGCCTCCGCCGCCAGCTTCGCCGTCTGATCCGTGGAGTTGTTGTCGTAGACATAGACCACCGCTTCCGGCAGCGCAGCCTTCACATCCCGGACTACCTTGCCGATCGTCTGTGCTTCGTTATAACAGGGAATCAACACTGCTATCTTATCCATTCCGTGCACTTATCCTTTCCGCGCGCCTCTCGTAACCATTACCAGATTTAGCGAATCCTTCCAGTTCTATTTTTTCTCATTATTTCTATTTTAACACGATTATTCTCAATCTTCTACTGTTTTTATGAAATTCATTATGGTATAATGACCTTATTCTAGGCAGAAGGCGGCCGAATGGCCATTATACCCAAACAAAAATGAGGAGGCTCCCATGACCAGGGTATTTCAGAAAATATACCGTTTATCAAATTGGTTTGCGGCGCTTTTCTCTCTGATATTTACCGCGCTGCTGTTTGTCAGCGCCTTTCTGTTCACCTGCTACGCAGATAATATGACCACCCAGGAGGTTCTCACCCGATGGGACAATCCCCTCCTCAATTTGGCGGGAATGGTTCTTTTCCTCGCGCTTCTCTCGTTTGTGGCAGGATGGGTCTGCCGTAGGCCGGAAAAACGGATCCCTCTGCTTTTGATCCTGGTTTTTCTGTGGTGCATATGCTGCGGTGTCCTGCTGATCCTGTTTGGCAAGACCGTTCCCGCGGCGGACGCCATGTCCGTCTATGCCGCGGCGGAGAACCTCGCGAACGGCGACCTGTCCGTCATACATCCCACCGATTCCTACCTCTCCTACTATCCGCAGCAGATCGGCCTGGCCGCCTTTCTGGAGCCCTTGCTCCGCCTGTGGCACAGGATCCCGATGGATTACCCTGCTTATCATGCTCTGAAGGGCCTTTATATTCTGCTGGTCTGCTGCATTATCTGGTGCCAGTACCGATCGGTCCATCTGCTTTGGAAAAACGCGCGGGCCGACAGCTTCTATCTGCTGTTGGCTGGGACCAACCTTCCCCTGCTTCTCTACTCCTCCTTTGTCTATGGAGAGATTCCGTCCTTCGCCGCCTTTTCCGCCGGCAGTCTGCTGCTCATCCGGCTGCTGCAGGGCAGCGGGACAAGGGGAAAACAGCTCCTGTACGGCATGGGAAGCCTTCTGTTTCTCACCGTCAGCGTCCTGCTGCGCAAAAATTCTCTGATCCTGATCATCGCCGTCCTCATAGTCCTGCTTCTGGAGGCGATTTCCTCCGGTCGGCGATCCCTGCTCCTGCTCGCCCTGCTGTGCGCGGTCGGATGCTTCCGTATTCTTCCCCTGACTCAGTCCCTTTACGAGCGGCGGGCCGACAATGTCCTGCGCTCCGGCGTCACTCCCCTGTCCTACCTTGCCATGGGAATGCAGGAATCTTCCCGGGGAAACGGTTGGTACAACGGTTTTAATTTTGAAACCTACCGGGACAGCGGCATGGATCCCGTGCGGGCCGACGAGATCAGCCGGGCGGCCATCCGGGAACGCCTGGATTATTTTAAATCCCATCCTGGCTATGCCGCCTCCTTCTATTTCCACAAATATCTGTCCCAGTGGGCAGACGGGACCTATGCCAGCAGACAGGCCACCCTCAACACCTTCGGCGGCCGGGCGGTATTTTTCCAGAAGATCTACGAGGGCGACTACAGCCGATACTTTATAGGATACTGCAACCTCTATCAGAACGTCCTGTACCTGGGCGCGTTCCTGTTCTGCCTCTCCTGTTTTCGGGACAGACAGAAATCCCCCGTTTTTGTTCTGCTGGGCCTGATCGGCGCATGGGGCGGTTTTTTGTTCCACATGGCCTGGGAGGCCAACAGCCGCTATATCTTCCTGTATGGATTGCTCCTGCTGCCCTATGCGGCGCAGGGACTTAATCGGTGGACCGCCAAACCATTCCAGCCATTGGAGAAGGGCAAGCCATTGGAGAAAGGAAAACCTCTATGAAAAAAACAGCCTTAAAGACTCACCCGACACCCCAAGACCGGCACCCCAGGACCTCCTCCCGCCGGAGGCTGCGGTACCTGTGGTTCTTCCCTGCGGCAGCCATGGCCGCAGGGGTTCTTTTGCTGTCTGTCTTTCTCTGGCGAACCAGACATTTTTCTTCCGACGACGCCCGCAGAAACGATATGACGCTTCTGTCGGAAACCAACTGTGACGGACTCCTGCTGTCCATGTTCACCCCGGACGCCTTTGACGCGGAGGCATTTGAGCGCTACCTTGCCCTGTCCGCCGTCCGGACGGAGCATCCTCTTGAAAATCTGGCGGATATGGGCGACTATCTGGAGCACGGTTTCTCCCACAATCCCCGCCTGTCTTACGTTTACATCGGTTTGGATCCGTATGCCATCAGTAACTTGTACGGCCATCACGCTTCCCTCTACATTCGGGATTACACGGATCAGCTGCTCACCTATGCCCAGTCCTTCCGGGACACCCGCTTCATCCTTTTGCTGCCCGGCTTTTCCCTGGACTATCTGCGCGGGCTGTCCGCCAGGGAATACACAGAGTTTGTCACATCTTACCGCAACTTTGTCAACCTCTGTATTCCGTATGACAATATTTTCATTTATTTTTTGGGTTTTGAAGAGTGGCTGATCGCCAACCCCGGAAACTATGACACTCCCGTCACATACACACCCGCCGCCCTCAACACCATGGCAGCTCTCACGCTTCAGAACGACCGCTATCTGCTCACGCACGACAATATGGAGGAACGCTTCGCGCAAATGACGGAGCTGGTCCAGGCTCCGCCTACCCGTTATCCGGATCTTTCCGACTACTCCATCGTCTTTTTCGGCGACAGTGTCATCGGCAACTACCAGGATGCGCTCTCCATACCGGGGGTGGTAGCCGCTCTGAGCGGCGCGCACACGTACAATCTGGGATTGGGCGGAGGATGCGCCTGCGGCAGTCCGGATCCGGATACAGTCAGCGCCCTGAATACCATTGTGGACGCTTTCCTGGCGGAGGATGAGACACCGTTTGAGGAGACCAGCACGCCTTATGCCGGCATCCGCTCGTATCGGGCGGGGCACACACAACATCTGTGCTTCCTGATCAACTATGGGCTCAACGATTACTTTAGCGGAAAACCTGTCTCCTCCGACGACCCGCTTGATCCCTATACCTTCTCGGGCAGCATCCGACTGGCAGTAGACAAGCTGCGGAGCGCTTATCCGGACTGTCAGATCCTGCTCGCCACCCCCAACTTTACCAGTTATTATCGGGCGGGGGCAGAGATCAAAAGCGATGTAGGGGGGATACTGAAGGACTATGTGGATGCGGTGCTGGAACTGGCAGAAGAAATGGATATAGAATGTATGAATAACTATAAAGATTTTGGAATCACGGCCAAAAATCACGGCCAATACCTGGAGGACGGCTGCCATCCCAACAGCGCCCTCCGGTACACTTACGGCCAGCATATTATCGAACGGATCGCGGCTATGACATCCGCCGCTCAATGAGGTTCGGCGACCTCCTTCAGCCGCTCGCGGATCTCCTCCACCGTCAGCCACCAGGTGTTGTTGTCGGAGCTGTAGGAAAACCCTTCTGGCACCCGTTTTCCGGTGGGCTTTGCTCTGCGCTTCTCACTCCAGACCATCTGCGGGTATACGATGAAATGCCTGTCATATTCGTAGGTATTGGGAGAATCCTCCACGGTCACCATGATCTCATGGAGCTTTTCCCCCTCACGGATCCCCACTTCCGTGGTCTCACAGCCGGGCAGCATGGCTTCCGCCAGATCGGTGATCTTAAAGGAAGGAATCTTGGAGATAAACGTTTCTCCGCCCTTTGCCTCCTCCAGCGCCTTGATCACAAGCTGCACGCCCTCCCGCAGACTGATCCAGAAGCGGGTCATGCGGTAGTCCGTGATCGGCAGCTTGTCCACCCCCTGCCGGATCATGTCCTGAAAGAAGGGGATCACGGAGCCGCGGCTTCCCGCCACATTCCCATAGCGCACAATGGAAAAACAGATATCCTTGTCCCCCGCGTATGCGTTGGCCGCGATAAACAGCTTGTCCGAAACCAGCTTCGTGCCGCCGTACAGATTCACGGGGTTCACAGCTTTGTCCGTGGAAAGCGCCACCACCTTCCGGACGCCGGTGTCCAGGCTGGCGTCGATCACATTCTGCGCGCCGTGAATGTTCGTCTTGATCGCCTCCGCGGGGTTGTATTCACAAGCCGGGACCTGCTTCAGCGCCGCCGCGTGCACCACATAGTCCACGCCCTCCAGGGCCCTGGTCAGACGCTCCTTGTCTCGCACATCCCCAATAAAGAAACGCAGCTTCGAGGCATAGTCCTTGAATTCATTCTGCATCAGGAACTGCTTAAACTCATCCCTGGAATAAATGATGATCTTCTTTGGCTCATAATGCTCCAGCACATACCGGGTAAAAGCCTTTCCAAAGCTCCCGGTCCCCCCGGTGATCAAAATGGATTGATTGTTTAACATATTATCCCCCATTCCGGAGCGTTTTCGCGACGGGGCGACGCGAATCTCAAATTCGCGTCTGCCATCAGGGGAATTTGTGACGCTCCGGCACAAATTCCTGTGTGAAAAATCAGCACATCCGTGTGATTTTTCACACTACCCTCTCTTTCACACTGTCCGCCATAGCTTTGCTCACAGCGTTTTCATCTATCATAGCATATTGTCCCCGGAAATACAAATACTTCCCGAAGAAAAGGCCCCCTTCCACGCCACGAACATCATGGTCATGGTGATACTTCCCACTCCCCAGGAATACTCCAGCATCCCAAACAGCAGAGGGATCGACGCGAACAGAAGAAACGCCGCGTCCCCGATGGACTTCTCCCGCCAGATCCGCCGCCAGTAGATCCTGCCGCACCAAACTCCTGTTGCCAGCAGGGCCAGCATCACCGGGATCCCGAAATCCGTCCCAAACTGCAGGAAAATATTGTGGGCGTGCCCGATCCAGTAGTATCTGGTCAGCTGGAAGCCCTGTTCTTCATAGGGCTGGCCCAGCAGATTCAGCCTGTGGAAATAATACCGATAGATCGTACTCCGGACAAGGACGGAATTCTCCCCTTCCTCCGGAGTCAGAACCGCTGTCAGCTCTCTGGGATCCTGTACCGTTGGCAGCGTCTCGTCCGTTTGGGTTTCCGCCGGGGCCGTCTCCTGCAGAGTCCCGTCCGCCTGGATTTCCTGCAGGGCTGTCTCCGGCAGAGTCTCGTCCGCTTGACTTCCCTCTGCCGCCCGGGCCGTGATCGCAAGCGAAGAATCGCCCCACAGTCTTTCCGCCATGCCGGTGATCCGCCCCAGAGCCGCTTCTAAAAATTCATCCATATCCACAAATTTGGGGGAATTCCAGGGATCCCAGGAATGTACCTTGTCCTCGCTCCACTCTCCCCAGAACCAGATCGGATGGTGAAACAGCGGAGGAAAATAGCGCGCCGCACCGAAACAGAGGGGAAAGGTCAGAACCGCACACAGGATCATGCACAGGCCGTTTCGCACCCATTTCCGTCCATACCCAAAATGATCCAGCAGGACCAGGAACAGGATGCACATCAAAAACGCCAACAGCCACGCGGTGCGTCCGATCGTCAGAAAAAGGAAGGACAACAGGGTGCCGATTCCCAGCCAATAGTAAAGCCGAAGCCACTTTGAAGCCCTTCTCCTGTAAGCCAGAAGCAGCTTTGCCAGCACCGCCGTCAGCACCTCCAGATAAAACAGCGCGTTTTGATTGCAGTTGTTGTAGAACCCCACATAGCGCCGATCATAATTGTCAAACGGCCGGAACACAAAGGCCAGCCCCTGCAGGATAAAGAACGCCAGGATCAGCCCATCGCAGATCCCCTCAAACAGATCACCCTGTTCGTCCCTGTCATAATCCGTCAGATAAAAACATCCAAACAGGGCAAGGTAGAAGAGCGGCCATGTGTAATGGCTCCGGGAAAAGAGCATGTAGAGCATCATCGCTGTCCACAACCCAAACAGTCCCTTTTGAAGAGCCGGCTTTCGTTTGTCCAGCACGACCGCACAGAAGGTGTGCAGAAGCGCGAAGCCAAACAGCACCACTCCCAGGATCAGAACGATCCACTGGCTTCGATAGTTCACCCGATCCCAGCCCAGGATCAGCGCACCGATCCCGCCCACCGCGCTCACCCCGCCCCAGATCAGGCAGGGAAGCCTCCGCCTTCGATAATCCTCCCGGCGGTAATGGGACAAAATGATACAGGACACTACGATCCCCATACTGTCGCGAAAGGTCTCAATGGCGCCGTCAAATCCGGAACCGGTCTTGACGCGCTGATCGATCAGACAAAAAAAGAAGAAGCACAGCATATAGAAGAGCCTTCTCCATGGTATCCGGTGCAGTCGTTTCATCCGTTTTTATCCCTCCATCAATAGTACATCTGCCCCCTGAATATGCCGCCAAAATAATAAAGCCCGCACGCCAGGTGCCACAAAAAGGCGAGCCACTCCGCGCACACGGCCGCTTTCGCCAGCCTCACCTTCCTCCGGCTCCCTGCCGAATCCTCCTGTCCCGCCGCAGCTGCGCAAAACACCTTCGCCGTATCCTTTAAAAGGAGCACCATAGCCCCCAAAAAAGCGAAGAAGATCCCATACAGATAGCCCCAGGAAAAGTTAAAATCCGGTTTGCGGAATCCCTTTTCATACAGAAAGAACGCCATCAGAAAGCTCATCCCATAGATCTGCCAGGAAAAACGATAGAGCGTGTTGGCACGCCATTCCCTCCAGTGAAGCAGAAGCACCAGGATCGGAAAACCCACTGCGATCCCTACTGCGAGCGGTATATTGTCGCAGTACAGCCTCCACACCTCGCCCAGCGTAAACCCAATACCGCCTTCCGCCCCCTCCTCCGGGACAAACACCCCTCGGTATTGATAGAGCAGATCCACAAACGTGGGGAGAAAACAGAGCCCCACCTGAACCGTCGGCATCCAGTTGCGAAAACCGGAGCGCAGCAACCGATAGAGCAGGATCAGCCCGGCCGTCCCCACTAACACGATGGTGAAGCTCGGCTTGGTCATCGTCGCCGCCAGCAGAAACAGGGCAAAGAGAACATAATCTCTCCCATGGCCGCGAGCACCCTCCTCATAGAGATCCAGAAGCCGCGCAAACCACAAAAAGGCCAGGATAGCAAATGGCCGCGCCGCCAGATACGTTGCGTTATGATAGGGATTGCCCGTAAAGACTCCCAGATAGCGGAATCGGATCCCCGGCAGGTAGATCCCCTCCGGCGGAAAGAGCATGGAAACCCAGAAAAGCGCTGCCGCCGCCAGGCTTACCAGAATCCCGGCCAGCCACTCTCTCCCCGGAAACAGCCTTTTAAGCGGCTCCAGAGACAGATGGTTCAGTGCCAGCTTCACGATCACGATCCCAAGCGCATAGAACAGAGCCGTAGCCACCGCCACCGAACGGTTTGCGTCCAAAAAGAGATGGAAAAAGGCGCTCACCTGAAAGAAAACAGGATAGGGAAAGCTGTAGCCGCTGTCCAGCCCCTGCATTTCCAGAATATACGCCTTCATGTCAGAAGGATAGATCCCGTCGGAGATCCAGCACCAGACCGTCTGCCGGGAAAATAAGACAAACATCACGAACGTTGCGACAAGCAGCAGTACGGCAAAAACAATGCCGTCGATCCGACGATCTCTCCTTTGCAGGGCTTTGTCGTCCCGTGTCATAAACGTCCCGCCTCTTTTTGGGCCAGCGCTCGATCGTGCTCCGCCATAATCCGCACCAGCTCCTCATAGGAAGTTTTCTGCGGATTCCAGCCAAGGACTGCCTTTGCCTTGGCGGGATCGCCCCACAGGTTGTCCACATCGGTGGGACGCAGCCACGCTTCCTTCACACACACCAAAAGCTTTCCGGTGGCCCTGTCGTACCCCTTCTCATCGGCGCCGGTTCCCTCCCAGCGGATCTCCATGCCGTTGGCCCGAAACGCCCGCTCCGTAAAATCGCGCACCGTGTGCTGCTCTCCGGTGGCGATGACAAAATCCTCCGGCGT
>CANPWJ010000046.1 GCA_947584035.1 uncultured Acetatifactor sp.
GGAGTCGACCTCGTCGATAATGCAGTAGTGGAGGCCCCGCAGCACCAGCTGTTCCTTGTAGATCACCATGTTGTCGCGCAGGTAGTCGAAGCCCAGCTCGTTGTTGGTCACATAGGTGATGTCGCAGTTGTAGGCCGCCTGCCGCTCCTCCGAGTTCATGCCGTTCAACACGACTCCCACTGTCAGTCCCAGGAAACGGTGCACCTGTCCCATCCATTCCGCGTCACGCTTGGCCAGATAATCGTTGACCGTGACCACGTGGACGCCCTTTCCCTCCAGCGCGTTCAGATAGGCGGGAAGGGTGGACACCAGCGTCTTGCCCTCTCCGGTACGCATCTCGGCGATACGTCCCTGGTGCAGGATCACACCGCCGATCAGCTGCACCCGGTAATGCTCCATACCCAGCGCGCGACGGGCCGCCTCCCGCACCGTGGCAAACGCCTCCGGCAGCAGATCGTCCAGCGTCTCCCCCTCCGAGAGGCGTTTTTTGTATTCATCCGTCTTGGCCCGCAGCGCCTCGTCGGAAAGCTCCTGCATGGCCGGACGCAGCGCCTCGATCTTCTCCACCAGGGGCAGGATGCGCTTCAGCTCCCTGGAGCTGTGCGTACCGAATATCTTTTCCAATGCTTTCATATAACATGCCTTTCATCTCAATACCGTATTGTAAGCGCACAGCGCACAGCGCGGCACTTTACAGATTATTGTAACAGATTTGCGGACGGGTTTCAACACTTGCCGGGCCTTAAGTCATTAACATTTTGTAAAGGTTCTGTTAAAAATATCCCCTTTTGGGCAAAAAAGGGGCCATTTGTACGGTTCCCTTTTCCGTCCGTTTATGTTAGAATGAAAGTGGAAATTTTTCACCTTGCCACAGGATCATAAACGCGATATGAAGAAATTATCTACCTTACAACTGGTTCCCGGCATGACGGTGGCTGAGAGCGTCCTGAGCTACGACCACCAGCTCATTCTGTCCAAGGGGACCGTACTGACAGACAAACTGATCACCAAGCTGGATCTGTACGGCGTATTCACCATCAGCGTGGAGGACACGGAATCCGCGGAGCCCGCGTATCCGGACGCGGCGGAGGCCGTCACCCTGCCGGCAGATCTCTCCTACTCCGAGCGCATCAGGCTCTCCCCTACCTTCCAGCAGTTCAAGAAGGAGTACGAGCTGAATGTGGAATCCTTCCGGGGCATGGTCAACGATGTGGTGGAACGCAACGTCAAGCTGGATGTGGGCGTGCTGCTGCGCAATTCCCTGGAGGTCATCGCTTCCGGGAAGGGGCAGATCGGCATCCTGGACATGCTGCAGAACATGAGGGAGTACGACGACTCCACCTTCACCCACTGTCTCAACGTGGGCCTGATCGCCAACATGTTCGCCACCTGGCTGAAGTGGAGCCCGGAGGACGTGGAGACGGTCACCGTGTGCGGCCTGCTGCACGACATCGGGAAGCTCCTGGTGCCCTACACCATCATCTCCAAGCCCGGCAAGCTCTCCGCGGAGGAGTACGCGCAGATCAAGAAGCACCCGATCTCCGGTTATCAGCTCCTGCTGGGGCAGGATGTGAATGAGCATGTGCTCTACTCCGCCCTGATGCACCATGAGCGCTGTGACGGCACCGGCTATCCCATGCGCCTGGTGAACAAACAGATCGACCCCTTTGCCAAGGTGATCGCCATCGCGGATGTGTACGACGCCATGACCGCCTCCAGAGTGTACCGGGGGCCCCTGTGCCCGTTCCGGGTGATCGAAATCTTCGAGGCGGAGGGCTTCCAGAAATATGACGTGGAGTATCTGCTGACCTTTCTGGAGCACGTGGTGAATTCCTACATACAGAACCGCTGCCGCTTAAGCGACGGCAGGGAGGGGACCATCCTGGCCGTCAACCGGGAGAAGCTGTCCCGGCCCTTCGTCCAGGTGGGCGACGAATACCTGAACCTGGCGGACTACGACAATCTCACCGTCTCGGATCTGCTGTAGCGCACCGTAAATAGATCACAAAAGGAGAAACGCTCATGGAGCAGACCGTCATCCATCTTTATGTAAATATCCCCGGCCAGACACCCCATTACGACACCATCGGAGAAGCGCTGGCCTCCATCGGCGCGGGCTTTTCCGAGTCCGACCGCCCGGCAGGGCAGCAGAGGCCGGAGG
Source organism: uncultured Acetatifactor sp. (assembly GCA_947584035.1). Lineage (GTDB taxonomy): Bacteria > Bacillota > Clostridia > Lachnospirales > Lachnospiraceae > Acetatifactor. The sequence continues at coordinate 2,162 of CANPWJ010000046.1, forward strand.
AGAAGCCTGTCTCCTCGGCGCAGAGCTTCCCCGCGGAATACTCACCGCTGCCTCCCGTTGTCCTCCATATCGGGGAGGGCACCTACCGGGAAAAGCTGGTGATCACCCGGCCCAACCTGACGCTCCTGGGAGCCGGGCGCGACAGGACGACCATCGTCTACGGGCAGGGAGCCCGGGAGGTACTGCCGGACGGCACCAACCGCGGCACCTTCCGCACCGCCTCCGTCCGCATTGACACCCATGATTTTACCGCCCGGCACCTGACCTTTCAGAACGACGCCGGATACGGCTATGAGGTGGGCCAGGCGCTGGCTCTCTACGCGGACGGGGACCGCATCGCCTTCGAGGACTGCGCGCTGTTGGGAAGCCAGGACACGCTCTTTACCGCGCCGCTTCCTGTCAAGGAGGCGCAGCCCGGCGGCTTTCGGGGCCCCGGCGAGGGAAAGCCCCGGATCCTGGGGCGGCATTACTTCCGAAACTGTCTCCTGCGCGGGGATGTGGACTTTATCTTCGGCGGCGCGATCGCATACTTTGAGGATTGTGTGATCTTCTCACAGAAATCCGGCAGCCGGATCCCTCCGGCCGACAAGAACGGCCTGGTCCTGTACGGCTATGTCACCGCCGCATCCACCCCGCAGGGACAGCCCTTCGGCTATGTTTTCCGGGACTGCCATCTACTCAGCGACTGTCCTCCCGCCTCCGTATTTCTGGGACGCCCCTGGCGCGAATGGGCCAAAACGGTGTTCCTGCACTGTGAGATGGGGGAACACATCCATCCGCTGGGCTGGGGCGACTGGGACAAGGACCACAGCCACTTTTTCTACGCTGAGTACGATTCCTACGGCCCCGGAGCCAACCCGGAGGCCCGGGCGTCCTTCTCCCATCAGCTCACAGCGGAGGAGGCCGCGGAGTACACTATAGAAAACGTCCTCCAGGGCTGGAACCCCCGGGAGGACGCTGCGATCTGATACATCTGATACATCTGAAAAACCCTTGTTTTCTTTTACATTTTAGCGGAACAGGGTCTTAAAGAGCCCCCGCTTCAGCACCTGTGCCCCGGTGCTGATCAGCTGTCTCTCGATCTGGCTCTTGCGGCGCTCCTCCGCACGCTCCTTTTTCCTGGCTGCTGCCTCCTGGGCTTTCTCCCGCTGTTTGGCGGCGGCAGCCTCCTCCTTTTCCTTCTGCTTCTCCAGCTGCTCCTTCAGCGCCGCGTTCTCCGCCTCCAGGGCTTCCTTCTCCAGGACACCGGAGAGCATCTCGTAAGCGGATTCATTGTCCACCATCTGATCGTAACGGCTCATACCGTCCCGGCTCATCAGGAGCTGTCTGCTCTGCTCGTCCACCGGCCCCATCAGGCTCTGGGGGCAGATGATCGCGGTCCGCTGTGCCATGCCGGGCACGCCGTTCTCATCCAAAAAGGAGGTGAGCGCCTCCCCCACTCCCAGCTCCATGATCACGTCCTCCGTCTTAAAGTCCGGATTGGCGCGCATGGACTGGGCCGCCGCCTTGACCGCCTTCTGCTCCGCCGGCGTGTAGGCCCGCAGCGCGTGCTGCACACGGTTGCTCAGCTGTGCCAGCACGGAATCCGGGATGTCCCCGGGGCTCTGGGTCACAAAATAGATCCCCACGCCCTTGGAGCGGATCAGCCGCACCACCTGTTCGATCTTCTGAACCAGCACCTTGGGCGCGTCCGCAAAGAGCATATGCGCCTCGTCGAAGAAAAAGACCATCCTGGGCTTCTCCAGATCGCCCGCCTCCGGCAGGTTCTCAAAGAGCTCCGCCATCATCCACAGAAGGAAGCTCGCGTAGAGCGTGGGATTTTGTACCAGCTTCACGCAGTCCAGCACATTGACCACGCCCTTTCCGTACACATCGGTCCGGATCCAGTCCATAATGTCCAGCGCCGGCTCCCCGAAAAACACGTCCCCGCCCTGATTCTCCAGGGGCAGAAGGGCGCGGAGGATCCCGCCCACCGACTGGGTGGAGATCGTGCCGTAGGTCATGGTATACTCCTTGCGGTGTTCATTCACATAGTTCAGCACCATGCGCAGATCCTTCAGGTCGGTCAAAAGCAGCCCCTTGTCGTCCGCGATGCGGAACACGATATTCAGCACGCCCTCCTGGGCCGGCGTAAGCCCCAGGATGCGGGCCAGAAGCTCCGGCCCCATATCGGAGACCGCGGCCCGGACAGGATGGCCGCCCTCCCCGTAGACGTCCCAAAAGCAGACCGGGTACGCCTTGTAGGAAAACTGCTCCCGGATCCCGAACCGGTCGATCCGCTTCTCCATACTCTCCGACTTCTCTCCGGGCAGGGCGATCCCTGACACATCGCCCTTCACGTCGCACAGAAAGACGGGGATCCCGGCGTCCGCGAAGGATTCCGCCAGCGTTTTCATAGTGATGGTCTTGCCGGTCCCGGTGGCCCCGGCGATCAGGCCGTGCCGATTGAGCATATTTAAGGGGAGCGTCACCCGCCGCTCACCGGCCAGCCCCACGTAAATGCTTCCGTCTATATACATACCGTTTCTCCTTTACGCCTCTTCGTACAGCTTTAAAATGTGATCCCTGCACTGGATGTTGTCCTCCGGGGTGGTGTTCTCCAGGGTTACATGGATAAAGGGCTTCCGGGTCTTGATAAACCGCAGGACGGACGTGTAATCCATCTGTCCCAGCCCGGCTCCCACGGATTTCAGCTTGCCGTCCTCCACCACAAAATCCTTGATGTGCACCATGGCCACATCCTCTCCCAAAAGGTCGATGGCCTCGTCCACAACGGCGACCTGATCCTGATAATTGCTGATGTCCAGGAGGTTCACCGGATCCAGGATGATCTGCAGATTGGGGGACGCGATCTCATCCAGCACTCTGCGGGCCCGCTCCGGATTCCAGACAATGTGCTTCCACACCGGCTCGATGGCCATTACCACTCCCATCTGCTCCGCGTATTTCACCACAGGGCGCAGATTGGCGATAAAGGTTTGCAGAGCCTCCTCGCCGTGGCACTCGGGCACATGGGTGTAGGTCTCGTTGGGAGCGCCCGTCTCCGTTCCGACCACGCCGCAGCCCAGCCAGGACGCGAAGCGGATATGCGCCATGTAGCGGTGGGTGATCCTGGCAAGCTGCTCCGGGTTGGGATTGGCCAGGTTCAGATAGCAGCCCAAAACGGCAATATCCACCTGGTTTTTGGCAAAGAGATTTTTCAGGTACATGGCAAATCCCGGGGTCAGGGCCTCATCCGTGGTGGGATATTCGCTGATCACCTTTCCCAGCGCCAGATGCCCGCACCGGAAGCCCAGCCCATGCACGTCCGCGATCCGCTCCTCGATGGGCAATTTTTTCGTATCATGCAACCGAATTCCTAACTGCATAGCTTCTCTCCTTTTTCCTGTTTACTTAACCAGCTCATCCACTCCGATCAGCTCATAGGCTTCTCCAGTCTGGCCCTCGATCTGCACGTTGTCCAGGGTAAGCTTTGCCACGTTTCGCGCAAAAAGCCCTCTCCGGCTGCTCCTCTCCACGCCCTCGGACATGGCGGGCACGTCGCATTTGGCGTTTTCCGCGTAGGTGATATGGATGTTCCGCATCACGATCTCCTCGATCTTCTGCTCCGGGAGCCCGTCAAAGTAACCTGCGGCCACGTGGCAGTTGGTGCACTCCATGTTTTCAAACACCATCTTCCGGATGGAAGGCGTCCTGTCGTCCACCGGATAAACCTCCCGGGACTGCACATACTGGGTCTTTCCGTCCGGGTCGCAGAAGTAGAAGGCGTTCACCACTAACGGGGTCATCACATGATCCAGGGTGAGGTTGCGGAAGGTGATGTTGCTCAGGATGGCATCCTTGCCGCGCCCGCGCCTGGTCTTGATGCGGAGCCCCCGGTCCGTATGGCGGAAAACGCAGTCCTCCACCGTCAGATTCACCACGCCTCCGGCCATCTCGCTGCCCAGCGTCACCGCGCCGTGGCCGTTCTCCATCAGGCACTGGCGGATATGGATATTCTCGGAGGGCCGCTTGTGCTTTCTCCCCATATAGATCTTTCCGCTCTTGACCGCGATGCAGTCGTCTCCCAGGGAGAAGCGCACGCCCAGGATCTCCACATTCCTGCACGACTCCGGATCCAGGCCGTCCGTGTTGGGGGAGTCCGCAGGGTTCTCCACGATCACCCCGATAAACCTCAGGTCGTCGCTGAAATACGGGTGCAGGGTCCAGGAGGGCGAATTGCAGAACTTCACGCCCTGCAGGGTCACGTCCCGGCAGCCGCTGATAAAGAACAGCCTGGGGCGGAAGGCGATGTTCATCACCTTGGGATTGTGCCACCAGTCCTCCCGGGAGGCGTTGCCGTTGATCACGCCCTTCCCGTAAATGATCACGTCCTCCGCGCCCACACCGCAGATCACGCCGGAGAACATGGGCAGGGGATTGCCCTCCCAGGTACCCAGGTTGTATTCGTCCTGCTCGTCGTAGCTCTGGATCATCGCCGGGAAAATGGGGAATTTGGAACGGTCCGTAAACGCTTTGAGCTCCGCTCCCTCCGCCAGCTCCAGGCGCAGATGGCTCTTCAAAAACAGGCTGCTGATGCGGTAGACCCCTGCCGGCACATAGACCCGGCTGTTCTCGGGACAGGCCAGGATCGCCGCCTGGATAAAGTGGGTGTCGTCGTGCTCCCCGTCTCCCTTAGCGCCAAACTTCGTCACATCCAGCGTGACAAACTCGTAATCTGTCTTAAAGGAGGTTTCCCCCAGCTTCTCCCCGCCGTCGTACACCTCGACCAGATGATCCGTGTCCGGCTTCAGCCCAAAGAGAGAGGTGACGGTCTGCTCCGTGGTCCCGTACTCCTCCCCGTTTATCTTCACCGTGTAGGGCTTTTTCGTAAAATGTCTGCCCCCGTCCTTGATCTCTATGGTGGCGCTGCGCGCCGTGTGCATTACCTGAACAATTTCCATATATCCTCTCATTCCGCCGTCCGTTCCGGCTGTTGTGGTTTTCCGTTTCCCGATCGTCTCATAAACCGCAGGAGAACCCGGTTCAAAAGCACATCTGATACTTTTCCGCCAGGAGCAGATCCAGGCTGCAGGCGTCCTTCACCGCCGCGCAGAAGCGCTCCACACACGCTCTCTCCTGTCCGTCGAACGCACCCTTCCCGTTGTCGTACTCCGAGAGCGTCCGCTTCACCGCCGCGCGGAACATATCCACCAGCTCCCGGTAGTTCTCGTAGATCTCCGGACTGATCTTCTGGATGGTGGCCAGCAAAAGCTTCACATAGGCCGAGGCGTTTGCAAAGGTAAAGTCCGCGTTGACCTTCCTGTCCCATACGCGCATCTGCGCCATGATATCCGGATAGCCCTCCTTCTTGTTGACCTCTGTCTCGTAGGCCGCATAGACCGGATAAATCTCGGCCGCAGCCGCATACGCGTCCTCTCCCAGGCCGGACAGGTCAAAGATCCCCTCCTCGGTGCGCGGCAGCGCTTTGATCTCTTCCGCCGTCATACTCATAAGTGTTCCTCCTTTTCTATGATTTTTTTGGATCCTTCCGCCAAAAATATCGGTTTAAAAGGGGCGTTCGCACAAGCTGAAGATCTCAGCCGGGCGGCGCCCCTCTCTTTTTATTTTCCGCGTTCGATTGCTGCTTCCGTCTCCCGAAACTCCCCGGGCAGACCCTTTACAGCGTCACGCCCTGCTTGAAGATCGCCATATCGTGGAACCCGGCCGCTTCGCTGCACACCTGTCTGCCGGATGCGACCTCCACCACATAGTCAAAGAGCTTCTTCGTCTCGTCCGCCATATTGCTGTCCTCCACCAATACGCCGGCATTAAAATCGATCCAGTTGGACTTCTTGCCCGCCAGCCTGGAGTTGGTGGCAATCTTCACCGTGGGAACGGGAGACGCAAACGGCGTCCCTCTCCCGGTGGTAAACAGGACGATATGTGCTCCTGCCGCAGCCAGAGCCGTCGCCGCCACCAGATCGTTTCCGGGAGCGCTCAGCAGATTCAGCCCCGGCGTCTTAACCGTCTCACCGTAAGCAAGCACACCCTTCACCAGCGCGCTGCCGGACTTCTGGGTGCAGCCCAGGGACTTATCCTCCAGCGTGGAGATCCCGCCCTTCTTATTTCCGGGGGAAGGATTCTCGTAAATGGTCTGGTCATGGCGCTTGAAGTAGTTCTTGAAATCGTTGATCAGATCCACCGTCTGATGGAAGAGCTCCTCATTGGCGCAACGGTTCATCAGAATGGTCTCGGCGCCAAACATCTCGGGCACCTCCGTCAGGATGGTGGTACCTCCCTTGGAGATCAGCAGATCGGAGAAGCGTCCCACCAGAGGGTTGGCCGTGATGCCGGAGAGTCCGTCCGACCCGCCGCACTTCATGCCGATCACCAGCTTGCTCACGCTGATGGGCTCCCTCTGGAAGCCGGAGGCATAGTCGATCAGGCCCTTGATGATCTCCACGGCGTCCTCGATCTCATTGTCGGACTCCTGGCACACCAGGAATTTCACCCGTTTCTCATCGTAGTCGCCGATATAGGGCTTCAGCACGTCGATGTTGCTGTTCTCACATCCCAGGCCCAGCACCAGCACACCGCCGGCGTTGGGATGGTTGATCAGATCCGCCAGGATCTGTCTGGTGTGCTCCTGGTCGTCGCCCATCTGGGAACATCCGTAGGGATGCGGGAAGGCGATAACCTCCTCCACGCTCCCCTTCACAAAGGCGTTGGCCTTCTTCGCGATGGCGGAAGCCACGTTGTTCACGCAGCCCACCGTGGGGATCACCCAGATCTCGTTGCGGACGCCCACCTTGCCGTTCGGACGGTTAAAGCCCATGAAGGTGGCATCCTCCGTCCTTACCTCCTCCACCGGGGTGGGATCATAGGTGTACTCCAGCAGATCTCCCAGCGCGGTCCGCACGTTGTGGGTGTGGATCCAGCTCCCCTCCTTGATGTTCTCCTTGGCGTTGCCGATGCGGTAGCCATACTTGATGACCTCCCCGCCGTAGGGGATATCGCTGATGGCCATCTTGTGCCCCGCGGGGATCTCCTCCGCCGCGGTAACATCCCTGCCGTCCACAGAGATGACCGTCCCCTGGGAAATGGTGTTCAATGCCACCACTACGTTGTCATTGTCGTTGATCTTTAAGAAATCTTGCATAATGCAGCCCTCATTCCATTCGCTTTGATATCGTCCAAATATGCCACAACCGCATCCGTCAGACCGGGAACCTGATTCAGATCCTGTCCGTGGAAGTCCTCTCTCCCCAGGTAGCTGGTGACAAAGGTCCGGGTATCCTTCTCACAGTTGTCGCGGAAGAATTCCAGCACGGCCTGATCGTCCTTGATGTTGTACTCCGCGCCGTCCCGGTGCCCGATCAGAGCGCCGTCCCGGATCTCGGTGCCGCAGTAAAACGCCATCAGGGCGGCGATGGATAAGGTCAGGTGCGCGGGAAGCTTCCCGAACTTATCCACATAACCCAGCAGGCTGGGAAGGCATCTCGCCCTCCACTTGGAGACGGAGTTCAGGGAGATCGCCAGCAGCGCGTGATCCACATACGGATTGTTGAAACGGTTCACCACTTCTCCGGCGAACTGCTTCAGCTCGTCCTCGGGAAGGGTCAGAGTGGGGATCACCTCGTCAAAGATGGTCTTGTTCATAAAATCGCGGATATCGTCATCCTCCATGGACTGTCTCACGATATCGTTGCCGCACAGCCAGGAGGCCAGCACAAAGGAGGTGTGCGCACCGTTCAGGATGCGGACCTTTCTCTGCTTGTAGGGATGATGGTCGTTCGTAAACACCACGGGCAGACCCGCGTCGGGAAGCGGAAACTCCTTGCTGATATCCTTGTCGGACTCGATCACCCAGAGTGCAAACGGCTCTCCGGTCACCATGATGTGATCCTCGTAGCCCAGCTTCTCCCACTCCTCCTTCTCGTTGTTGCGGGGATATCCGGTGATGATGCGGTCCACCAGCGTGGACGTGAAGATGCACGCTTCCTCCACCCACTTTTTAAAGTCGGCGCCCAGCTTCCACAGGTCGATCAGCTGCAGCACGCACTTTTTCAGCATGATGCCGTTGTCGTCGATCAGCTCCACAGGAAGCATCACCAGCCCCTTGGAGGGATCGCCCTGGAAGGTCTCGAATCTATGGTACAAAAATTTGGTAAGTTTACCGGGGAAGGTCTTGGGAGGCTTTGCGTCAAACTTGTCGGTATCGTCATACACGATGCCGGCCTCGGTGGTGTTGGACACTACGAAACGCAGGGTATCGATCTCGGCAAGGGACATGTACTTGTCGTACTGTCCGCTGGTGTCTACCGCGTCCGCGACGCTGGTGACAATGCGGTTGATGATCTTCGCTTCGCCGTTTACGTTGCCGCGAAGGGAAACGGTGTACTGGCAGTCCTGATTGTGGAAATTGTCCAGATTACCGAACTCGATGGGTTTGATCAGGACGATGTCCCCGTCAAACTTGCCCTGTTCGTTGGCAATATCGATCATGTAGTCCACGAAACCGCGCAGGAAATTGCCTTCGCCAAACTGCACGACTCTGATCGGTCGGTCTTTTTTGCCGGTCTTTGCCTTGTTTAAGATTTCCATTTTGTCCTCCATTCTGCGCCCTCCGACGCATTCCTCATATTACACCGCTCACGGTGCACGCCGCTTTGGCAACTTACCATAAATTCTTTCAAAAAACAGAATCTACCATGTAAGTAATTATACTAATAATTTTACCGCCAAAAACAAAGTTAGTCAATATAGAAACTTTGCTCCGGGGAAAAAAGTGAAAAAAGTAAAAATGCAGTTTACATCTTGAAAAAGGACCTCTTTTTCGATATAATGGAAGGCAGATATGGTTCCATTCGAGTCAACATCTTTTTAGGTTAGGGAGGACAACGAACATGAAAGCATTTATGGACAAAGATTTTCTGCTGGAGACCGAAACCGCTCAAAAGCTGTTCCACGATTATGCGGAAAAGACCCCCGTTCTTGATTATCACTGCCACATCAATCCCAAGGAGATCGCGGAGGACCGCCAGTTTGAGAATATCACGCAGGTCTGGCTGGGCGGCGATCATTACAAATGGCGTTTCATGCGCTCCTGCGGCGTAGACGAGAAATACATCACCGGAGACGCTTCCGACTATGAAAAGTTTGTAAAGTGGGCCGAGTGTGTGGGCAAGGCCATCGGCAATCCCCTGTTCCACTGGAGCCATCTGGAGCTGCAGAGATACTTCGGCTACAACGGCGTCCTGAACAAGAATACCGCCGACGAGGTGTGGAACCTGTGCAACGAGAAGTTGCAGCAGCCCTCCATGAGCGTCCGCAGCCTGATCAAGCAGAGCAACGTGACCTTAATCTGCACCACCGACGATCCCGTGGACTCCCTGGAGTGGCACAAGAAGATCGCCGAGGATCCCACCTTTGACGTAAAGGTTCTTCCCGCCTGGAGACCCGACAAGGCCATGAACATCGAGAAGCCCGAGTACCTGGATTATCTGGATAAGCTGGCGGAGGTGACCGGCGTGACGGAGATCCGGACCTTCAAGGCGCTGAAGGAAGCGCTCAAGAGCCGCATGGCCTTCTTTGATTCCATGGGCTGCAACGTCTCCGACCACGCTCTGGAGTATGTAATGTACCGGCCCGCTTCCGAGGACGAGCTGGAAGCAATCTTCTTAAAGAGGCTGAACAAGATGGTGCTGACCAAGGAGGAGGAGATGAAGTTCAAGACCGCCTTCATGCTCTTCGTCGGCAGGGAGTACCACCGCTTAGACTGGGCGATGCAGCTCCACTACGGCTGCAAGCGCGACAACAACACGCTCATGTACGACAAGCTGGGCCCCGACACCGGATACGACTGCATCAACAATTACGCTCCCTCCGCGCAGATGGCTGATTTCCTGAACGCCC
>CANPWJ010000047.1 GCA_947584035.1 uncultured Acetatifactor sp.
GGGAACAAACAGCCGGCACGGAAGCGGCAGAGGCTGCAGTCAGGGAACGAACAGCCGGAGCGGAGGCAGCCGCAGACGGGAGGAGGATTGGGAGACGGATGCCCAACGGCGGTCCTCCAAAAAGACCCGGAAAAAGAAGAAACGGTTCCGCCGTTTGAAAAAATTTCTGGCGGTGGTGCTCATCCTTCTGGCGCTTGGGGCCGCAGGATTGTACTATCTGGTGGGAAAGGTCTACGGGAAGATGAATTATCAGGAGATTGCCTCCGTGACCGATGCGCCCTACCGGGAGGACGGGGTGATCAATATTCTTTTGATCGGCAACGATTCCCGGGAGAATGGAGATGACGGACGTTCGGATGCCATGATCCTTTTGTCCATCAGCAGCCGGACCAAGCAGATCTATATGACTTCCCTGCTGCGCGACATGTATGTGGATATTCCGGGACACGACGGAAACCGTCTGAATGCGGCATATTCCTATGGCGGGGCCGAGCTGTTGATGGAGACGATCGAAAAGAATCTGGACATTTCGGTAAACCGTTATGTGCTGGTGAATTTTGAGGCGTTCGCCAATCTGGTGGACGCGGTGGGGGGTGTGGATCTGGAGCTTACCTCCGAGGAAATTGAATATGTAAACGGCTATCTGGTAGAGTATAACATGCTCACGGACCGGCCCCAGGGGACGGACAATATGGATACCTCCCAAAGCGGGATGGTACATCTAAACGGCCCCCAGGCGTTGGCGTACACCAGAAACCGATATATTGGGACAGATTTTGGCAGAACCGAGCGGCAGAGAAAGGTGCTGAGCGCCGTGATCAAGAAGCTTCCGCTGGCGGTGGCGACCCATCCCGGAGAGCTCTTTGACGGGCTGATGCCGAATCTGACGACCAATCTGACGCAGACGGAATGTTATTTGCTGAGCTTCCAGGCGGGCAAGCTTCTCTCCTACGATATCATACAGAACAGTATTCCCGTGGAGGGGAGCTACCATGACGCCACCATTCGGGGGATGGCGGTGCTGGAGGTGGACTTTGATGCCAACCGGCGGTATCTGCAGGAGCATATTTACGGAAAGACCGAATAAAAGGGCATTTCCAGCGGGAAAAGCATGGTACCGGATGTGGTGGTTCCCGAAAAAGCGGGATGGCCGGATGCGCCGGGATGACCCGGCACCGTGGCAGAAGGCAGAATGTGAGGGGCTATGAAGGGACTGTTGAGGAGAACTGGGCGTATCTTTCAGATCGGTATCTGCGGTGTACTGTTTTTGACGGCCTGTGGACAGGGTGCGGGGGAAGTGGCGCCCGTGGTGGATTACCGCAACCTGGCGGAGCCGATCCTGCCGTCGGAAGCCTCATCCGTGCCGGAGAGCGTCCCGGCAGCGGGAGGCGGCGTAGAGTCTGCCGCGGGGGAATCCCCTTCCGGGAGCGCCGCCCGGGAGACGGAGACAGAGCCGGACAATACGGTCACCATTACGATCTCTGCGGCGGGCGATGTGACCATGGGAAATTACGATGGGCAGGACTATGCCTATTCCTTCCGGCAGACCGCGGAGCAGATAGAGGACGAGGGGTATTTTTTCCGTAATGTGTACGATCTTTTTTCCGCGGACGATATGACGCTTGTCAACCTAGAGGGCGTATTGACCCATTCGGAGGAAAAGAAGGAGGGGCAGACCTACTGTATCAAGGGAGATCCCTCTTATGTGACGTTTCTTACCCACGGCTCCGTGGAGTGTGTCAGCATGGCCAACAACCACCGGCTGGATTACGGGGAGAGCGGAAGCCAGGAGACGGTGGAAGCGCTGGAGCAGGAGGGGATCACATATGCCTATGACAGTTATGTGGGGATCTACGAGACCAAGGGGATCCGGATCGGCTATGTGTCCGTGAGGTATTGGGGCCCCGGCATGGAACAGCTGATGAAGGATGGCATCCAGAAGCTTCAACAGGAGGGTGTGGATCTGATCCTGGCCTGTTGTCACTGGGGGATCGAGCGGAATTATTATCCGGAGGACTATCAGCGGGATTTCGGGAAACAGTGCATCGACTGGGGAGCGGATCTGGTAATCGGCCATCATCCCCATGTGCTGCAGGGAATCGAGGAATATCAGGGGAAATACATTGTCTACAGCCTGGCCAACTTTTGCTTTGGGGCAAACCGCAATCCCAGTGACAAGGATACCATGATCTTTCAGCAGACCTTTACTTTTGTAGACGGGGTAAAGCAGGAGAGCACGGATATCCGGGTGATCCCCTGCTCGGTCAGCTCGGTGTCCGATCGAAATGATTATTGCCCTACTCCTGCGGCAGGGAGTGAGGCACAGAGGATTTTGGACCGCATCAATGAGTACAGCAGAGATTTTGGCGTACAGTTTGATACGGACGGTTCCGTAAAAAAGTAGAGTACTGCAAGGCATTGTATGATAGATCGAAACGGCACAACGGGAAAGGGGGATGAAAATGATCCTTTTCGGAACCATAAAGAACAGTGTAAGGCTTGCGGCACTGGATAGCCAGTGGCAGCAGAAAAAGCAGAGCGCCGGAAAAAAGGAGCTTGCGGAGCTGACGGCGGAGGAGCGGAGCCTTCTGCATTTCCAGGAACAGGCGGACAGTATCCGGGAGGCGAGAAAGCCCGCGGAGATAGACGCGAAGCTTCAGTCCGGCGCCAGGCTGACCCCGGAGGAAATAGAATATCTGCGGAGAACAAACCCGCAGGCCCTGAAGGAGTATGAGGAGATCCGAAGGGAGCGGGAGAGCTACCGGCGACAGTTAAGGGGCTGCAGGTCGAAGGAGGAAGTGGAAAAACTCAAGCTGACCAAAACGGGGCAGTACCTGGCGGCGGCAAAAAAGATTGCGAACGACCCGTATATCCCCAAATCGCAAAAGTGCGGGCTGATGAAGAAGCTGCTGAAGGAGCTGTCCGCTGTGGAGGCGGAGCATGAGAAGTTTCTGCTGTCCCTGAAATACGCGCGGCTTCCCCAGGAGGAGAAGGAGGCCCGGAAGAAGGCTTCGGAGGAGGATCCGCAGACGGACCAGACGGATCCGGACGCGCGGAAAGTACCGTGCGGCCCGGAGGACACCGACGCGGCGGAGGAATTGCGGCGAATGGCGGAGGCGTTCTCGAAGGACGGCGGCGCGCCCGCCGGGGTGGAAGGAACCGCGGAGCAGGGGCAGGGGACGGTGGAAGGTACGGATACCGCGGACAGAGCGATCGACCTGAAAATATAAGCAGCGTTTCCCGGTCTGCGCTGGTGGTATAAATAATAATTTTATTCTTAGGGAGAAGGAGAAGCGGTCTTATGAAGGAAACAGTTTTAAAGAAGTTTGCGGAAGTTTTTGGAGATTCGGAGGGCGCAAAGGTCTATTTTGCGCCGGGGCGTGTGAATCTGATCGGTGAGCACACGGATTACAACGGCGGGCATGTGTTTCCCTGCGCGCTGACGATTGGGACTTACGGTGTCGCGCGAAAGAGGGAGGATCGCAGGCTGCGCTTTTATTCCATGAATTTTGAAGGGCTGGGCGTTATCGAATCTTCCCTGGAGGACTTAAAACCCTCAAAGGAGGCCGATTGGACCAATTATCCCAAGGGGGTGATATGGGCCTTCGGTGAGAAGGGGATGGCGGTTCCCTGTGGGATGGATCTGCTCTTGAACGGCAATATTCCCAACGGCTCCGGGCTTTCCTCCTCCGCGTCGGTGGAGGTGCTGACCGGATTTATCCTGCGGGATTTCTTCGGGTTTGACGTGAGCAATCAGGATCTGGCGCTGATCGGACAGTATTCGGAGAATCATTTTAAGAAAGTAAACTGCGGGATCATGGATCAGTTTGCCATCGCCATGGGCAAAAAGGGACACGCGATCTTTCTTGACACGGCGACGTTGGAATATGAGTACGCGCCGGTCAAGCTGGAGAATGCCAAGATCGTCATCGCCTGCAGCAACAAGAAGCGGGGCCTGGGGGATTCCAAGTACAACGAGCGCCGGAGCGAATGTGAGGAGGCGCTGAAGGAACTGCGTCAGGAGACGGATGTAAAGAGTCTGGGCGAGCTGGACGAGGAGGCCTTTGAGAGGGCGAAGCACTGTATCGGCAGCGAGGTGCGCGTGCGCCGGGCAAGGCACGCCGTATATGAAAACCAGCGGACCATCCGCGCGGTGGAAGCGCTTGGGCGAAACGATGTAGAGCAGTTCGGAAGGCTGATGAATGAGTCCCATCGGTCGCTCCGGAATGATTATGAGGTGACCGGAGTGGAGCTGGACACGCTGGTGGAAGAAGCCTGGAAGGTGGACGGCGTGATCGGTTCCCGGATGACCGGCGCGGGTTTTGGCGGGTGCACGGTCAGTCTGGTGAAGGATGAGGCGATCGACACCTTTATCGAACGGGTGGGGAACGCTTACCGGGAAAAGATCGGCTACGCGGCGGATTTCTATGTGGTAGAGATCGGGGACGGCCCCTGTGTGCTGTAAAAAGCGGACGAATGTCGCCCCGAAGGCTGCGGGCACCCGTTTGCAGGGGGCAGAAAGGAAGAAGGAGACGGTATGATTTGCAGATGTATCAGGAAGCTGGTGGCCTACGGTGTGAGGACCGGGCTGGTTCCCAGGGAGGATGTGATTTATACAACCAACCGCCTGTTGGAGCTGTTTGGCCTGGAGGAATTGGAGGAGACAAAGGAAAGCGTCTCGATGGAGGAGGAAGAGCTGGAATCCGTTTTGAAGGAGATGCTGGACTATGCGTATGAGAAGGGGCTCCTTGCTGAAAACGGCGTGGTGTATCGGGATCTTTTCGACACCAGGATCATGGGCGCGCTGATGCCCCGTCCCAGCGAGGTGATCCGGAAATTTTATGAGATCTATGAGAAGGAGTCCCCGGAGGCGGCTACGGATTACTACTACAAGCTGAGCCAGGATTCCGATTATATTCGGAGGTACCGCATCCGCAGGGATGTCAAATGGGTGGCGCCTACCCAGTACGGCGAGCTGGACATCACGATCAATCTGTCCAAGCCGGAGAAGGATCCGAAGGCGATTGCGGCGGCCAAGCTGGCTAAGCAGTCCGGCTATCCCAAGTGTCTGCTCTGCAGGGAAAACGAAGGCTATGCGGGCCGGGTAGATCATCCGGCCAGACAGAACCACCGCATTATCCCGGTGACGATCAACGGGAGCGAATGGGGCTTCCAGTATTCTCCCTACGTATATTACAATGAGCACTGTATCGTCTTTAACTCCCAGCACGTTCCCATGAAGATCGAGCACGCCACCTTCTGCAAGCTGTTTGACTTTGTGAAGCAGTTTCCGCATTATTTTGTGGGCTCCAACGCGGATCTTCCCATTGTGGGCGGTTCCATTTTGAGCCACGACCATTTCCAGGGCGGCCACTATGAGTTTGCCATGGCTAAGGCCCCGATGGAGGAGCGGTTTGCCGTGGCCGGATTTGAGGATGTGGAGGCCGGTATTGTGAAATGGCCCATGTCCGTCATCCGCCTGAGCGGGACGGATACCGGGCGGATCATCGCGCTGGCAGATGTCATTTTGGAGCACTGGCGGGAGTATACGGACGAGGCTTCCTTTATTTACGCGTACACGGACAATGAGCCGCACAATACGATCACGCCCATCGCCAGAAAGCGGAACGAAAAATACGAGCTGGATCTGGTGCTTCGGAACAATATCACCACAAAGGAGCATCCGCTGGGCGTGTATCATCCCCATGCGAAGCTTCACCACATTAAGAAAGAGAATATCGGCCTGATCGAGGTCATGGGACTTGCCGTGCTTCCGGCCCGGCTGAAGGAGGAGATGGCGCGTCTGAAGGAGGTGCTGTTGTCCGGCGGCGACCTGCGGGCGGAGGAGGCGCTGGCAAAGCACGCCGACTGGGTGGAGGAATTCCGGCCCCGGTACGACCGCATAGATGCCTCCAATATCGATGGGATCCTGGAGAAGGAGATCGGCCTGGTGTTTGGGGAGGTTTTGGAGGACGCCGGCGTATACAAGCGCACGGAGGAAGGGCGCCGGGGATTTTTAAGATTTATCGAAAGCCTTTCCTGAAGAAATCCTTTCCTGAGAAAAACCTTTGTCCGTGCAGGAACAGTGGACATTCCCTCTGCATAGGATATTGTGATTTCATTTGGAGAGACAACAGAATATGGATTTTTGTAGAACCGTCATTCATGTAGTGCAGCCGGGAGACACGTTTTATCGGCTGGCGCAGCGCTACCAGACGACCGTGCCGGACCTGATCATGCGCAACCCGGGGGTCAATCCCTACAACCTGCAGGTGGGCACGCGTCTGCGCATCTGCTCCGGGCTGGGGGATTCCCCGCGGCAGGAGGAGCTGGAGCTGAACAACGACATGCGGGAGGCGTGGACCCAGCATGGATTCTGGGAGACGCTGGATCTGATCAGCAGGTATTACGCCCTGCCCAATGAGGAGGCGGTGTCGGGGCGGCTCCAAAAGACGCCGGAGGAAATCGCGGCCGTTTTCGGCAGGTTTTATTCCCCGGCCACGGTGGAGCAGCTGACGTCGCTGCTGAATGAGCATGTCCGCCTGACGGGAGAGCTGATGAAGTCCCTGCGGGACGGTGAGACAGAGCAGGCGGAGCAGACGGAAAAAGCCTGGCGGGAAAACGCCGGCCAGATCGCCAGGCTGTGGAGCAGCGCCGGAATGGATTACTCCTATGAGGAGCTGGACCGGATGCTCCAGACGCACCTGGATCTGATGAAGCGTCAGATGATGACGGATCTGAAAAATCAATATGACGAGTTTGTCAGTGCCACGGACGAAAACACCGCGCAGCTTTTGCAGCTGGCGGACGCGCTGACGAAAGGTCTGGTCAGACAATTTTTTCAGGCGTGAGAAAACGCTGTAAAAACGGAATGAGGAGACTCGGACAGGGATATCCGGCGTCTCCTCATAAATTTGACACTTGTGTCATACATACCGGCGGCGAAGAGGAAGGATTATGGAAAACACCTACGTGAGCATTGATTTGGAGACGACGGGATTAAATCCGAAGCGCGACCGGATTACAGAGATCGGCGCGCTGAAGGTGGTGGAGGGACAGGTGACGGATACCTTTGTGACCTTTGTCAATCCGGGACGGCTGCTGGAGGACCGGATCCGGGAGCTGACGGGAATCCGCGACGAGGATCTGGCCCAGGCCCCGGACATCCGGGAAGTGTTTCCGAAGCTTGCGGATTTTTTGGAGGATCTGCCGCTGTTGGGGCACAGCGTGCTGTTTGATTATTCGTTTCTGAAAAAGGCGGCGGTGGATCAGAAGCTGTCTTTTGAGAAAAAGGGGATCGATACTTTGAAGATCGCCAGGAAATATCTGGCCTCCCTGGAGCATCGGAGCCTGGATTATCTGTGCGGCTATTACCATATACCGCACCGGGCGCACCGGGCGCTGGCGGATGCCGAGGCCACCAGCGTGTTGTATCATCGGCTGGCGGAGCAGTTTTATTCCCAGGACGAGCCGCTGTTTGCCCCGTCGCAGCTCCTGTTCCAAGTAAAGCGGGACACCCCGGCCACCGCACAGCAGAAGGAGCGGTTATACCGTCTGGTGCAGCGGCATAAAATAACCTTGGGAGTTACCATAGAAAAGCTGACCCGCAGCGAGGCCAGCCGGCTTATGGATAAGATTTTTTCAGAGTTCGGACGATAATGTTTTTGTTGGAGGAACGCAGATTTTCCGCGGCGGAGATCAGATCCCGGATGCGGGCAGAGTCTCCCCGGGAGGAATAATATTCCGCCAGCCGGTAGTAGGTGCGGCTGATATCCGAGCGGGTCTCCAGGGCAAATTCCAGGACGGCGGCCGCTTCCTCCCTGCAGCCGGCCTCCCAGAGAGCGTCGGCCCAGGTCTGCAGCGTCCGGGCCAGGACGGTGTAGTTCTGGTCATACTCCGACAGCACGGTGATGTTGGCTGTCCCGTATTCCAGCTTTAATTCCGTGTTGGTGTACCCGGTCAGATTGACGATCTTTTGTGTGGACAGATCCCGGAGGATCCGGAGAGATTCCGCTACGGCGGGATCCTCTGTCCGCGTCCCTGTGGGCAGCCGATCGAAGGGAATTTGGATATAGTCCAGGCTGTCCAGCGATTTTTTCCGGACGGAGTTGGCCTTGGCCTCCCTGTCCCAGAAGCTTTCCTCCTCCGCGCCCTGTTTGCGCCGGCTGATGCGGATCGCCCGGGTCAATACCAGAATAAAGAGAATACAACTTGCCAAAAACGGGAATTTCATATATAATATCCTTTCAGAGTCAGGAGGATAAAATTACCATGTTTCGCATGAATAATAAAAAGACAAAACAGCGGGTCTCCGCAGTCATTATTCTTATTTTGGTTCTTGCCATGGTTATACCTACTTTAACATATATCTTTGCTTAATTCAATATTTCCTGAGGACGCTTTTTGAGAGAATTGGGAGGAACAGCATGAGCGGAAACTGGAGAAAGGGAGTGTGCGGCGGCGGCGGTAGTTTCCCTGGGGATCACCACCCAGGCGAAAGAGGCGGGGGACACGATCAAAACGGGCGTTTACGCGGAGAGTGTAAATCTGTCCGGCATGACGGAGATCCAGGCCAAGGCCGCGGTGGAGGGCTACATAGAGGAGCTGTCGCAGGTGCAGGTGACGCTGGTCGCCGCGGACAATCACGAGGTGGTGGTCACGGCGGGAGAACTGGGGATCTCCTGGGGCAATCCGGAGCTGGTGACGGAGGCCATTGGCCTGGGCCGGCAGGGGAACGTGATCGAGCGCTATACCGCCCTCAAGGATCTGGAGCATGAGAACAAGGTGCTGGACGTAGAGCTGCAGTTTGACGTGCAGACGATCAATGACGTCCTGACCCAGAAATGTGCGCAGTTTGACCAAAAGGCGGTCAATGTCTCTTTAAAGAGGGAGAACGGGCAGTTTCAGGTGGTGGAGGGCCAGACGGGCTATGTGCTGGACGTGGAGACCTCCATTGACAGGGTCTATAATTATCTGACCCAGGATTGGGACGGACGGCCCTGCCGCATCCAGCTGGACGTGACCGTGGACGAACCCCAGGGGAGCGCGGAGGAGCTGGCCCAGGTGAAGGATGTGCTGGGCTCCTTTACCACCTCCTTCCGCACTTCCGGGGCGGACAGGAGCGCCAATGTGTCCAACGGCTGCGCGCTGATCAACGGGACCACACTGTATCCCGGGGAGGAATTTTCCACCTATGACGCGGTGTCCCCCTTCACCCAGGCAAACGGCTACTATATGGCCGGGTCCTATGTGAACGGCAGGGTGGTTGACAGTTTGGGCGGAGGGATCTGCCAGGTGTCTACTACGCTGTACAACGCGGTGCTCCTGGCGGAGCTTGAGGTGACGGAGCGCCACAACCACTCGATGATCGTCACCTATGTGGAACCGTCTGCAGACGCGGCGATTGCGGAGAGCTCCGGCAAGGATTTCCGGTTTGTGAACAATACGGATTATCCGATCTATATCGAGGGCTATACCAACGGAAGCAAGCAGATCACCTTTAACATATACGGGAAGGAAACGAGGGATCCCGGGCACTCCGTCCGGTACGAGAGCGAGGTTTTGGAGGTCATCAATCCTCCCGCGGATCAGCTCACCGCGGACGCGTCTCAGCCCGTCGGCTATGTGGTTGTGACGGACAGCGCGCACATCGGCTATAAGGCGAGGCTTTGGAAGATCGTGACGGAGAACGGCGTGGAGGTGAGCCGCACGGAGGTCAACAGCAGCAGTTATAAGATGGTGCCCAGAAGCGCGGTAGTGGGCGTGGCCACCGGAGACCCTTCCGTGTATGAGCAGATCATGGCGGCGATCGGAACGGGCAGCGTGGATCATGTGAAAAGCGTGGCGGCATCGCTCACGGCTCCCCCGCCGGCAGCGGAGGAGGATGACGAGGAATAACGGTTGAGATGAACATCGGCAAGCTGTCGGAAAATGTGTTGAAACATTCCGTATTACATCAGATACATACGGTAAACGAGGAGATCTTAAATGGCGCAGACATAGGGGAGGACTGCGCCATTTTTGCGGTTTCCGGCGCCGATACGCTGGCCACCTGTATGCGGGAGGGAGCGGTTGCGCTGGAGGAGGAGATCCGGGACGGCGGGCAGAGCGCCGGAGAGGAAGTCCGGACCACCATCGCCCATCTGATACAAAAATGTGCCAACAATCTGGCGGTGAGCGGGGCGCTGCCCATGGCGGCGGAGCTTACGCTGCTTTTGCCGGAGAATGTGGAGCCGGACTGGATCAAGGCTCTGATGCGGGAGGCGGCAGAGGTCTGCCGCTCGCTGTCCCTTCCAATCGCGGGAGGGCAGAGCCGGGTCACCGGGACAGTGTCCGTTCCCTGGGCGGTGGTCACCGGATACGGCAGGGGCGGACAGAACAGGCCGTGTACCGCTGGCCGCGTCCGCCCCGGACAGGAGATCGTGCTGAGCAAATGGGTCGGGCTGGAGGGAACCGCGATCCTGGCCCGAAGGCACCGGGAGCGGCTTCTGGCCAGATACCCGGCACGGCTGGCGGAGGAAGCGGCCGGGTTTGATCGGTACCTGTCGATCCTGCCGGAGGCCGCACTGGCCATGAAGTCCAACGTCTGCGCCATGCACGACGCTTCGGAGGGCGGCATTTTCGCCGCGCTGTGGGAGCTTGCGGACCGCGCGGGTGTTGGACTGACCATAGACCTGAAGAAGATTCCCCTGCGGCAGGAGACGGTGGAGGTCTGCGAGAGCTGCGGGGCCAATCCTTATGAGCTGCTGTCCGGCGGCTGTCTGATTATGGCGGCGGAGGACGGGGCGTGTCTGGCGGAGACGCTGGAGGAAAACGGGATCCCGGCGGCGGTCATCGGGCGGACCACGGACGGCAGCGACCGCGTGATACGGAATGACGGGGAGATCCGGTATCTGGAGCGCCCCGGGCAGGACGAGATCTATAAACAATGTTTGCGTCGATAGAGCAGGACGCGGAATGGAGAGCATATGAGAGAAGAATTATTGGCAATCATTGAGAAGAACAGCCGGATTGATCTGAAGGAGCTGGCGGTCATCCTGGGCGTGGAGGAGATCGACGTGGTGAATGAGCTGGCGGCGCTGGAGGCGGAAGGGATCGTCTGCGGCTACCACACCATGATCAACTGGGAAAAGACGTCCATCGACAAGGTGACGGCACTGATCGAGGTGCGTGTGACTCCGCAGAGAGGACAGGGCTTTGACACGATTGCGGAGCGCATTTACAAGTATCCCGAGGTGCGGAGCGTGTACCTGATCTCCGGCGGCTACGATCTGATGGTGATCCTGGAGGGAAAGACGCTGCGGGAGGTGTCCAACTTTGTGTCCGACAAGCTGTCCACCCTGGACTCCGTGCTGAGTACCGCCACCCACTTTATCCTGAAGAAATATAAGGATCACGGTACCATATTTAACCAGAAAATCGAGGACGAAAGAGAGATGATCACGCCGTGAGCAAACCTTTAGCACAGAAAGTAATCGAGTTAAAGCCTTCGGGCATCCGGAAGTTTTTTGATATCGTGAGCGAGATGAATGACCCGGACGTGATCTCGCTGGGCGTGGGAGAGCCGGACTTTGACACGCCCTGGCATATCCGCGACGAGGGGATCTTTTCCCTGGAGAAGGGGAGGACCTTCTATACCTCCAACGCCGGTCTGAAGGAGCTGCGGCAGGAGATCTGCCGGTATCTGAAGCGGAAACAGGGGCTGGAATATGACGCGGCCCATGAGGTCCTGGTGACGGTGGGAGGCTCCGAGGCCATCGACATTGGTCTGCGCGCGCTGGTGAATCCCGGCGACGAGGTCCTGATCCCGCAGCCCAGCTATGTGTCCTATGAGCCCTGCGCGATCCTGGCGGGGGCTGTGCCTGTGATCATCGATCTGAAGGCGGAAAACGAGTTCCGTCTGACGGCGCAGGAGCTGGAGGC
>CANPWJ010000048.1 GCA_947584035.1 uncultured Acetatifactor sp.
CTGCCAAACTCCGTCTCCGCCAGGGCGCTGCAGCCCTCAAAGGCCCCCTCGCCCACGACCAACAGGCTGTCTGGAAAAGTAACGCTTGTTATTTCTGTGTGATCCCGGAAGGCTTCCGCCGCGATCAGCGTCACTCCCTGGGGAATCTCCACCCGGCTTTCCGCTCCCCGGTAAGCGATCAGCGCGCCGCCGCTCACCAGAAAATCGCCTTCCTCTCCCCCGCCGGACAGAAAATCTTCCACCCACGCGGAATGTTCAAAGGCCTTGGGCTCGATCGTCTGCAGGGTCCCGGGCAGGGTCACCTGGGTCAGACTGTCACAGTGATAAAAGGCCCCGTAACCGATCTCCCGCATCCCCTCCGGCAGTACAATCCCGGTGAGGGAGCTCCTGGCAAAGGCAAACTGCCCCACCGTCTCCGTCCCCTCCGGCAGCGCCACCGACTGCAGCGTCCCGTTCCGATAGTACGCCTGATCCGCCACGGTGCGCCCGTCCACAATGGTGTACTTGGGAATGGCGGAGGTGGTCTGCTGTGAAGCATCCGGGGTCTGGGGGGCACTCTCCCCCTCTCCCTCCGCAGGTGCGGCAGGGGAAACCGGTTCCCCGCTCAAGACCTCCGGGCCGGAATTGTCCATAAAGATCACGGCCTGGTTTCCCACCACATAGGAGGAGCCGAGCACTCCTTCCCCGCTGGGATAATAGATCACATTGGGACTGATCTGCACGTTGTCGTCCCGATTGGGGATACGGCCGTCCCGGCTGGCATTTGTCCCGGAACCGCTTCCGCTCTCACTCTCATCCGCACCCGTACCAGAGCCTTCTGTGTCCGGCGTATTGTAGCCCGGCACATCCTCATACTCCGGCATCTCCTTCTGGCGCTCGTAGAAGCTCTCCGCGAACCGGGCCGCCACCGTCCCCTCCGTGGCGTGGATCTCCAGCCGCGCACAGCCGTCAAACGCGGTCTCGTGGATCGACGACACCTGATAGGGGATGGTAATGTCCGTTAGATTGACACAGTCGGCAAACGCCCCGATCCCGATCCGGGTGATGGTCCCCGGAAGCGTCATCTGAGCAAGCCCTCTCGCCCCGGCAAAGGCATAGTCCCCCACCTCTGTCAGGCCGTTTCCCAGCGTCACGGAGTTTAAGCGGTCACATCCCCAAAACGCATAGGGGCCGATCTGCGTGACGGAGTTTGGTAAAATAACACGTGTGATATTATCATTATCCTCAAACGCGCTCCTCCCGATCTCCTCCACCGTGGAAGGCACGGTCACCACAGCGTCCGAGCCTCGATATTTTATTAACGTGCTTCCCTCCATTTGAAAATCGGAAGCAGATGACGCCGCATCTGCCTCCGACACTGGAAGCTGCATCAGGATCAGCGCTGCGATCATCATCAGGATACCGCATAACCTTTTTTTCTTCCTCATATGCCTTCCTTTACCTTATGTTCCGCCCCGCGCTTCACGCCAGTCTGCGCTTGGGCGCCTTTTTTCTGTCCTTCTTCATAAAGAGCACCACGGACACACACGCCAGCCCCGCGGACAGGAACCATTTCGGATGGATCCCGTCTCCAGTCTTGGGCGTATTGTCGGCGGTTCCCGCCGTCAGATGTCCCGTATCCACATAAACTACATACGGTGAGAAATGCGTCGCCGTAAAGGTGATACAGGACACGCCGGAGATCGTGGAGAACCTTGCGGCCAGCTTATCCAGCCTGTCGTTCACCACACCCGCCACCTGGTTATTTCCGGCGTAGGTCGTCAGGGAATCCGGAAGCGGCAGGGTGATGGTCACCGTCAATCCGCTGGTATCCGTGATCTTATTGTTTCCGGTGGAATCGTACAGACTGATATCCATCGGGAAGTACACCAGATTATCCAGGCTCCCGTACTCCGCCATCAGAGCCTTCACCGCCGCCTCGGACGCCGCGGAGCTCTCCGTCACCTTGATGACAAAGTTGTCGGAGGAACCGTTCACCGTCGCGGAAACTACCCCGGTGTTGGAGAGACCGTTCTTGTCGATCACAACGGTGGTCCCGCTCCTTCTCACCGAACCGGAGGAGCCGGTGGGCCTGGAGCTGTTTCCAGTGGCGGTGGTGCCGCCTCCAGAGACAACGCCGGAAGCACTCTTTTTCTTGTAGCTGGCCGTCACGGTCACATTCCCCGCCGGCATCGTGATCACCGTGGCGGAGACGCCGGTGCTTGCGATCTTCGCGCTGGAAGGCTCCACCGTCCACCGCTCAAACTCCATGCCGGAGGCGGGATCGTCTGCAACGATGATTGCCTGGGCGCCCTCCACATAGCTGCCGGAGCCGCTGCCGTTGCGCACGGTCAGGGTATAGTAATCCTTCTCGGTGGTGGTAGTGCCGCCGCCACTGGGATTATCGGGGTTACTCGGATTGTTCGGGTTATTTGGGTTATTCGGGTTATTTGGGTTATTCGGGTCATTGGGGTTGCTCGGATTATCCGGATTGTCCGGGTTACTGGGATCCGTGCCTCCCCCGGCCAGCTGGTACATAGCCCGGAACGTCACATCCTCCGTCACCGTTTTCAGGTCGTCCATGGTATATTTGCCCAGAGGATTCACGCACTCCCAGCCCATAAAGGTATAACCATCCACCGCTGGAGCCGCAGGGGGCGTCGTGGTGCTGCCGTTTGCCACCAGATACTCCGCGATCACTCCATTCTCACGGTTCAGGAAGGTCACCGTATGGGTGGTAGACTCACTGATCTCCACGTAGGTTGCGCTGACCTGAGCATTCCGCGTCACGGTCTCATACGCGGCCGCCGGCTCCCAGGATTTAAAGACATACCCCTCCTTCTCCGGAGCCACCAGGGTGCCCTCCTCCATCAGCTTCTCCACATCCACTCCGGTGCCGAGCAGCACGTTTTCCGCCGTGTACAAAAGCTCTCCATAATTTTCCGACCAGAATTCAACATTGAAATACTCTTCCACCGCCTTCTCTGTCCAGTTGATCCCCTTATCCTGCGCGTAGGACTGCGCAAAGGAGCCAGGCTGGCTGCTGAAGGTGAGATCCGTCAATTTGGTGCCTGGATAGCAGTTCTCATTCACGTCCCCGTCCGTATCCCGGAAGGCGTCGGCATTGATGATCCTTGTATTATCCCCTCGAAACTCCAGATACTGGAGCGTGCTGTCGGAGAACGCATCCCTCCCGATGGTGGTCAGGCTGTAGGGCAGATATACACTGTACAACTTGCTGGTGTACTGGAAGGCGCCCTCCGGAATCTCTTTCACCAGAGAATCCTTCAGATCCACAGAGCTCACGTTCGTCTTGGCAAAGGCCTCCGGCGCGATCTCCGTGATATTCGCCATCTCCTGAGCGCTCACCGTACCAAAGGTCCTTCCCTCCAGGTACTCCACCAGCCGGGAGATGCTGCCGTCTGCGGCAGGCCCGCGGATAATGGAATTTTCACAGGTAAAATACGGGCTCTCCGGGAAATTCACGTTGTTCAGCTTGCTGCAGCCGGTAAACGGACGCTTCCCCATCTCACGAACCGTAGGGGAAACCGTCACCGTCGTCAGGTTGGAGCAGTCCCGCACCGCGTAATCGCCGATCTTCGTCGTATCTCCCAGGATCGACAGCGTTTTCAACGTGTCACAGTCCGCCAGAAGCTCCGGCGCGATCTCGTCAAACCCGTTGATCGTGAGCGTCTTGGCCCCCAGCAGCTGATCCGGATATTTCTCCGCATCCTCCGACTCGTTGCGGGTAAAGAGGCTTACACTCTGCGTCTCTCCGGCCCGGGCAGACCGTCCGCCGTCCCCGCCGGATACCCACCCCTCCACGGTGGCCGCCGATTCCACACTCTCGGGAATGTCGATATTGAAAATCGCGTCCAAAAGGTTATATTGATCCCCGGTCATTCCCGCAGAGTTATTCGCGAGGAAGGCTCCCACGCTCGTCTCGCACCCTCGCAGCGCGTCTTTATAGTCCTGCTCATATTTCACGTAGGGAAGATCCGTCCATTTAATCGTATTGCCCTGAACATCCTTCAGGCCCGTATCATCCGCCTTGATGTTGCTCACCGTGGGATAAGCCACCAGCTCGGTCTTTTTGGTGTCAAAATTATACTTGACGATCTGGTTGTCGGGCCATCCGCTGCAGTAGCTGATGTAGGTGTGCGCGGTCTGGCTGCCCCGGTTGATCACATTCGCCTCGTTCATGGCATACTGGAAGGGCAGACAATCCGTCGCGATGGGCCCCACAAACATCAGGGAGGGGGTTCCCTCCTTCCACCCCGTATCCTTCGTCGGACATCCCGTGCTGTGACTGTCGCCCACCACCGTCTGCGTGTCGAAGGCGTCCTGCCCGATCGCAGAGATGCTGACCGGATCCTCAAAGATCACCGCCTCCAGGTTGTGACAGCCGCGGAACGCATTGTCGCCCACCGTCACAATAGTGGAGGGAATGGTCACCGTCTTTAACAGGCAGTTGCCCGTGAAGCCCATGGTGATCGAGGTCACGCGCTTGGGCCCGATGATGCCGGGGATCGTGACGTTTTCCATATCCTGCGGGATCTCCACCGAGATCAGCTCGTTGTCCCCGTTGACCCGGTACACCGCCTTGCGCTTCCCGGTCACGTCCGCCGGATCCGTCGTGGTCAGCTCATAGATCTCCTGGTCCAGGTACTTAAAGGCAAACAGGTTTTCGCTGGCCATCTGGTGCAGGGGCGTCGCGGACGCCTCCCCCAGTCTCGCGTCTCCCTCAAAATAGAAGGTCTCATTCAAAAGCGCCTCGTGGAACTGTTTTAAGGTAAAACCGATCCGGCTGTCGTCCACAAAGGTCAGCCCGTTGTCCGGCTTGGTGGGCACCTTGATGTACTCCAGACCCGTACAGCCCTGGAGCACGCTGATCGGGATGCCCTCGTCCCAGGGTTCCTTGCTGCTCTCCTTATCCTTGTAGCCGTTGGGCAGAGTCAGGGAGCGCAGACTGGTGCAGTTTCGGAAGGCAAACTCCCCCAGCTCCTGCAGATTGACTCTGGCGTTCTGATTATCCGGTGCACCCAGGCTCTGATTGTAGTCGATACCGGAGAAGTCGATCTCCGCCAGGGCAGTACAGCCGGAGAAGGCATAGTCACCGATGCGCTGCACCGCCCTGGGGATCTGGATGCCGGTGAGGGCCACGCAGTTTTCAAAGGCGTGGGAGCCGATCTGCTGCATATAGGTGTTTACCGGAAGGGAGACGCTGCGCATACTGGTACAACCAGAAAAGGCATAGTCACCGATGACCTGCAGCTTGTCGTTGAAGGTGATGCTGGTCAAATT
This sequence comes from uncultured Acetatifactor sp., assembly GCA_947584035.1. Classification (GTDB taxonomy): domain Bacteria; phylum Bacillota; class Clostridia; order Lachnospirales; family Lachnospiraceae; genus Acetatifactor. The sequence continues at coordinate 5,284 of CANPWJ010000048.1, forward strand.
GGTACAGCCGTAAAAGGCATAGTCGCCGATCCCCACCAGATTGGCGCCGAAGGTAAGGTTGGTCACGGCGCCCGCCTTGGTCTGGGCAAATATGCCCTCGCTACTAGGATCAATGCCTTCCGTGCCGCCAATATAATTTTCAGAAGCCTTATAGGTGGTCTTTCCCTCCGCCGATGTCTCTGTGGTCAAGGGTTGATTGCCGATGTAGAGCAGAGGGATCTCCTTGTACCTTCCGTCCGTCTTTTCATCCGTGACCTTCTGGTAAAGATCGCCATTCTTATAATACAGCGTCTTATCCTGCCACTGGCCCTTCGTGTCCGCATAGCAGGGAAGGTACACCGTCTCCATCACCGGAGCGAGCGAGTGCTCCGCCCCATCCACTTGTGCAGAAGTAAGACCCTGGCGATCCGCCTCATAGGTCATATTACCGTGGTCCCCTCCGGACACCGAGGGCATGGGTTTCCCTTCCTCCCCCAAGACATAATAAACATATCGATGGGTATCAGGGTTCTGCTTCTGAACCTCCGTCTCATAGTACATAGAGCCCTTGGGCCCCACCGCACACAGGGCCCTAGTATCCTCATACTCCAGGTACGCATCCAGCGTGTCCGGAATCCGGAAATCCCCGCTGGCGCTGCCGACGTATCCCAGCACCACCGCTCCGCGGCCAGCGTTCGACGTATCCTCGATGGAGAACAGGAAGCCCTCGTCGCTCTGGTAGATGGTGGAAGTCGCCGCTACCTTGGGGATAGCACCCTCATCGTCCTTGATCCACACCTTCGAATCAACCTTACTATCCTCATATTTGACCCCCTCTGCGTTCCACGCCTGCAGATTATCCACAGGGATAGCCGCTACCACAATGGCGGACGCCAAAAACAGGCTTCCCAGCGTCTTGCGGACCGTCTTTTTCAATCTTCTTCTCTTCTTTGCTGCAGCTTTCGCCATCTTCTCTACTCCTTTGCCGTGACTCTCTTTGCTACCACTACGAACCGGCCGTTTGTCTCCTGATAATCACAGGTGGACAGGGTCAGCAGCTGGTCGCCGTACCGGGCGGTCACGCCCGTGTCATACAGGGACATGGCAGCCATCTCCTGCATGTTGGAATCAAATTCCTGTTCGCTGGACGCGTCGATAAACTGATAATATTTAAAGACGATCTCCTCCTCGCTGTACACTTTGGAGCGGAACACGTACATCACCTGATAGAGGCCGTGTTCGTAGATCGTATCAAATTCTATGTAGGGATGTTCCTCCGCGTATTTTTCGCTGGCGTACTCGTCCAGGTCGCCGAACATCCTTCCGCTCTGCATATGGTGCCCGTACAGGATAAAGTTGGTGCTGGGCTTGAGCACATCACAGTCCTTATCCATGAAAATGGAGCCGTTCTTGTCGTACTCCTGATTCAGATTGTGATCCAGATAATAGTCGTTATTGTTGGTCTGCATCACAGGGTAATCAATTTTTGTATCGTCAATTTTCAGCCATCCGATTAGCCTTTGGTTCTGATTTAATAAATTTTTAAACTCATCCAGCACCTCCGGGACCTCCCGGTCCGGATCGTCGTAATGGATGACCGGCTCGTAGACCGTCCCCTCCCCCCGGGAGGCGTTCTCGCGGACCTGTCCCCACCGCTCGTAGGTGGACTGGGTCCGGTAACTGAAGTAGGAATAAATGGTAAAATATCCCAGGCAGCCGACGCCGATGACGCTGCACAGGAGAATCAGCCTTCTGCGGCGCTTCTCCTGCTGCTTCAGCGCTTCCTCCACGTACTTGTCCATCTCCGCAGACGGGACGGCTGGCCCGCTCTTTTGGGCGTTTCGATCCGGTCTCCCCGCCCCCGCGCCTTTTCCGCGCGTCTTTTTCTTCGGGATACCCTTCTCTCTCTTTCCGCCGACAGACGCGTCTTTCAGGAGCGCATCGATCTCATCCTGAAAATCCTGCCCGAGAAGCGTGTAAAACTTATATTTGCCGTCATGCAGCTCCTGGCTCAGCAGCTTCAGGGCGGCGGGATCCCTCCCCTTCACCCTCTGCCGCAGCCGGTCGATCTGCTCCTTATCGCGGCTGGCTCTCGCGTAGTCCGACTGCGTCCGGAACTGTCTGCCCTCCACGACATATGTCCTTTGCGCCATACTGCTCCCTTTTCGATCTGCATTATCCTACATCTTCTATTTTACTCCATGTTGGGATTTATGCAAGTGTTTTTGGGGAGAAGGGAGATTTCTTCAGACAATATCCGGAATTGTATAATTTAACAGTTCAAACAGATCTTCTCTCCCTATGAGTGTAAAAGCTATAACGCACCCCTTCTCCTCATTTTCCATACACGACTCTATATACTCTTTTTGCGCCTTCAAATGTTCCTTGGCATCTGCGCTCGCCAATGCAATAACATACTCTGGGATCCCGTTTTGATCCAGGCGGCTTTTCAACTCTATAAAAAACTTATAATTTTCTATTCCAAAGCGTTTGGGATTTACTTTACATTCGTAGAATTCCCCATATTTTGCTAAATTGTTCCACCCTGCCACATCGATCGTCTCCTTGTGAGAAGCTCCTCCCTCTCCATATCTCGCCAGGACCTGCACATGATCAATGTGGATTCTGCACCCGGTACAGAACAGACTGCCATGAAATCTATCCCTCACGGCGGCACTGACAATTTCTTCAAACAATATTCCCCGGTATCTATGTAATCGGTTGTCCGGATACCGCAGCTTTTTTTTATAATACAGTTCCTGCCGGTTGTCCCGGATCTGTCTCCCAAACTCTTCGTCTACAACCGTCCAGTAGAAATTATAGACCTTCTGAGAAAACAGAACATAGTCGTTTCTCGCTGTCTCCTCCATATCTCTGATCCGGTACTCCTCGTACAATTTCAGCGCCTTTTGCACGTCCTGAACAATATGCTCACTATATGTATTAAATGTATTTAAGATCACACATGTTATCTGAAGAAAGGCATCATACTTTATGGCGATGTTCGCAACCGGCCTCACATACTCTTCCACGCCATAATAGATGTCATCAACGGGTGTAAAGGTAATGTTCATCTTATTCCGCTTTCTCTAATGTTTTCATTACATCGATGGTAGGTATCATAACCGGATGCGGAAGCATTTTGGAGGAAAGCGAATACAAATCTTCCCGAATATAGGACCATAAAATCCTGACTCCCTGAACGGCCATAAACTGGAGTGCCGATTTCTCATCTTCGATGGTGTCTCCAAACTTAAAAAAGCCAACCTTTTCTTCTTCCATACGAAAATCTTCATTTTCTACCCGGATCCGGATATACGATTTTCCGGTTGTCCCGTCCACGATTTCCCCTTTGGTTTCAGCGGAAATACGGAATTCTCCTTTCACTTCCTCCGACAGCTTTTCCGCCTGAAAACGGGTCGTCTCAACGCGAACCAGCTGTGTCGGGTACATAACGATCTCCTTAATGTTCATTTATATAATCCTCCACTTATTAAAAAAGGAACCTCGTTAAAGATTCCTAATTTTGTTACAATATAGCGATTCCCTTCATAGACAGGAGCCGGATCCTGTGACTCATTGACGCTTCCTATCAAAGCTCTTTTTCCTGCCATAAATTCCCGAAAAAACTGCCCCGGGATATAAAACAAGTGATCTGCCATCTTCTCAACGCTGTCGGAAGAATGCGCAAGCAGGAAACGATATAGCTCAACAAATCCTTTTATTTTGTCTGCGGCACAGTCATCGAGCTGTTCCATTGTACGCAACAACAGGATACTGCCTTCTTCATTCAGCCAATATTCCAGCTTTTTGATCATGTATTCTTCCTGAGCCGAACAGCTTCTCTCTTGCACCTGATGAAAAAGGCCATCTGCCAACCGAAAATAGTAATCTACAAAATCCAACAACACTCTGCGGCAGGATAATCTACTGTTTTCCAGGAAATGAATGATCGCTTGTCTGTCCATTCTAACACCCAGCTTTCTTCCAAATAGTATTTACAACTCCGTAATAACCATTCACAAAATCGCTGTCGCTTCCGTTTATCTTTAAAATATGTGCTATGGCCACATTTTAACACATTTGAACAGTATCGTCAATAAATTCCGTTTCACTTTTCCCGCATCGCGGAAGAATAGGGAAACATTGACAGGCCCTTTCGCATAAGATAAACCATAACAAAACATGGAGGCAAAAAAAATGAGCGATTTGACCGCTGCTAACTGCGGCTGCAACAACGGAAACGGCTACAACAATACCGGACTCTTCGGAGGGAACAACAGCTGCATCTGGATCATCCTCCTGCTGCTGTTCTGCGGTGGAAACGGCAACGGCTGCGGCTGTGGAGGAAACGGCCTGTTTGGCACAAGAGACGGCAACGGCAGCAGCTGCTGCGAGTGGATCATCCTGCTTCTGCTCCTCAGCTCCTGCTGTGGCGGCTGCAACAACTAAACCGTACCATACCATGCGATACCGATAGGCTCCTGCGGGGGCCTATCATTTTTCCTCTCCCGTTTTCATAGGATAGAACGAGACTACAACGCAGGGGGTGGACGGGATGGACGAGAAGGATCTGGACAGAGTAAGCGCCTTTGACTCCCGCTTTACCACCAATCAGATCCAGATGTGCAAGGTCCTCATGGTCTATCTGGAGCCTCCCGCCCGTCAGATGATGGCTGTCTGTATAAAGCTGGCAGAGCTGCGCTATACGCTCTCCCTTTTCAAGAGACATCCCTTCGAGACGCCCTTTGCGGATCTCTCCCGGCCCAAGCCGGACATCGGCAGGATCTGCGAGGAGGTACAGCCCTTTCTGGATCCGGACGACCAGAACAGGCTCCGGTCGTTTCGGGACACCCTGCAGAATTTTCGTAATCTGCAGGATATGATGGAAATGATGCAGATGATGAAAGAGCTTTTCCCGGAGGGCAGCGAAGGCGGGGCAGACCTTCTGTCCGGCCTTGCGGGCTTTTCCGCGGAGAACACCGGTCTGGACATCGCCTCCCTTCTGCAGATGCTGCAGGGCTTCGGAGCCTCCGGGCCGCACCATACGGCAGACGACAATGAGCAGAAATGAGGGGTTTTTATGAGCGAATCGCAAGATTTCGGCCCCCGTCCCGCCTGGATGGAGGACGAACTGGTGCGGGAGATCCCGCGCCGGAAACTGGACTTTTTAGGACAGCTCTTTGAGCAGGGACAGGGCCTGAATCAAAAGGAAATGATGGCCCTGATGCTCCCCATGCTGCGGCGTGCCAAGGCGGAGCATCTGAACTTTACCGCTCAGGAGATGAACGCGGCCATCGCGGCCATCCGCAAGCACAGCTCCTCGGAGGAGCTTTCCCGGATCGATCAGATCCTGGCCAAAGCCGGGCCGCAAAGCGGAGCAAAACAGGGCGGCCCCTCCTAGGGACGCCCTGTCTGCACATCGTTTTTTTACGTTTTTTCTACAGCTATTTCGCCACAATATTGACGATCTTGCCGGGCACATAGATCTCCTTGAGGATGGTCCCGGTAAGCTTGTCGCCCAAGGCTTCCTTAGCCTGTGCGATCACGCTCTCCTTTTCCTCGTCCTTGGGAACCCGGATCGTCACACGAACCTTGCCGTTGACCTGAACCGCGATCTCCACGGTGCTCTCCACGGTCTTTTCCTCGTCGTACTCCGGCCATGTGGTCTGATAGACTCTCCCCTCGTAGCCCGCCGTGCTCCAGAGCTCCTCCGTAATGTGAGGCGCCACCGGATTCAGCAGGGTGAGCAGCGTCTTGTACTCTCCTCTGGTGACGGAATTCTTTCTGTAAAATTCATTGATCAGAGCCATCATAGCGGCAATCGCCGTATTGTATTTCAGATGTTCAAAATCGCCCGAAACCTTCTTGATGGTCTGGTGTATCCTGGTCTCCAGGTCGGCACTGTAGCCGTCGCCGTCCACCAGGATATCCTGCAGCTTCCACACCCGCTCCAGGAATCTCCGGCACCCCTTTACGCCGTCCTCGCTCCAGGCCGCGCTTAAGTCAAAGGCCCCGATAAACATCTCGTAGGTGCGCAGGGTATCCGCGCCGTAATCCCGCACGATATCATCCGGATTGACCACGTTTCCGCGGGATTTGGACATCTTCTCGCCGTTGGCGCCCAGGATCATGCCGTGGCTGGTCCGCTTCTGATAGGGCTCCGGACAGTTTACCACCTTCTGGTCGTACAGGAAACGGTGCCAGAAACGGGAATAGAGCAGGTGGAGCGTGGTGTGTTCCATTCCGCCGTTGTACCAGTCCACGGGCATCCAGTAATCCAGCGCCTCCTTGCTGGCTAGCTCCTTGTCGTTGTTCGGAT
>CANPWJ010000049.1 GCA_947584035.1 uncultured Acetatifactor sp.
CGGGCCGCCCGAAGCGTTTGAAGCGCCTCCTCCCCGATCAATAATTGTGTCCTGACAAACGGATGTGTCATCTTCGGTACTCCTTTCCTCCTACTCTCCCGCCAGCTCCTCCAGACGGCCAAACGTATACCCCATCTCCTCCCACTTTGTGAGCAGTTCATCCAGGATTTCCCCGTTGGTTCTGGAGGTATTATGTAACAGCACAATGGCTCCCGGATGGATGCGGGTGGTCAGCTTCTCAAACGCCTCCTCATGGCTGGGCTGATCGTCCACGTTCCAATCCACATAGGCCAGGCTCCAGAAGAAGGTGGCGTAACCCAATTCCTTGGCCATCTGTAAATTCTGCGTGCTGTATTTCCCCTGCGGAGGCCGATAAAATCTCGCCATCTCCTGCCCTGTGACCTCCCGGTACAGGGCGGCCACATCCTCCATCTCCTTTTGGAAGGAGGCCCGGTCTGACAGCGCGGACATATCCGGATGATGATAGGTGTGGTTTCCCACCGTGTGCCCCTCTTCCACCATCCGTTTGACCAGCTCCGGGGCGGACTCCAGATAATGCCCCACCACAAAAAAAGTCGCCGGGGCGTTGTGCTTCTTCAGGGCGTCCAGAATGGCCTCCGTGTTGCCGTTCTCATACCCGCAGTCAAAGGTCAGGTAGATCACCTTCCTGTCGCTGCCGCCCACGTAGTAGGCATTGTACTCCTTAAGCGCAGCCGCCGTATCGTTTCCGGAAGGCTGCGTGCCCTCCGTGCCAAACCCAAGCCCCCAGTTCTCCGACTCCAGCACATTCCCCGCCGCAGGGCTCAGCTCATATACCGTATCCGCGATGCTCCTCCCCAGGAAAAACATAGCCCCCAAAAACAGCAGCGCGGCCGCCGCAAAGATTCCCTGCGCGGCCGGCCCCTCCTGGGATCCCGCCCTTTTTTGGTCCGCTCCTTCCGATACCCACTCCACTTTCATCATACCACATTCTCTCTCTTAAAATCAGTACATTATATGAAAAAAAGCCAGGGGGTAGAAGAAGTATTTCCCACCGTCACAGGGGGACCACCTCAAATACCGTCAGGCGGTCCTTCTCCACGGTGAAATGTACGTCCCATCCGGCAAACGCCACCCCGTAGCGGCGCTCCCCGTCGCTGTGGTAAGAGGGTCTTGGATCCTGGGCCAGCACTTCCAGGATGGCCTCCCTCTTATCCTCCGGGAAACGCCGCAGAAGCTCCTGGGGAAAGTCCACCGAAAGGCGGTACTCCTTCGTCTCCCCGGCAAATCCGTCCGTGGCGTCCGGATGGGAATCCACATAGCGCAGATAAGGCTTGATGTCATAGATGGGGGTCCCGTCCCGCAGATCGACCCCGGACACCCGAAGCACGGGCCCTCGGTCCGTCAGCTCCACGGCGTCCAGCCGCACGGAGGACAGGCCGATAGGGTTTGGGCGGAACGGGGAGCGCGTGGCAAACACCCCCATATGGGTGTTTCCGCCCAGACGGGGCGGCTTGACCGTGGCGGACCAGTGCTCTCGGTCCGTCCCCTCAAACTGCCAGAGCAGCCAGATGTAATTGAAGGATTCCAGCCCCTTCAGGGCGTCCATGGTCCGATACTCCGGCTCAAAGACGACCGTCCCCTTCAGTCCCGGGACCAGCCCGCTCTGCCGCGGGATCCCAAATTTTTCCGGGAAATCCGTTTCCACGTGCGCAATCGGCTTCATCGGTATCTCCTCCCTTCCCTACACGCCCCTGGGCTCATTTCTTCTCTCATAGGTCAAAACCCCCCTGCCCAAGCGGATGCGGAAAACGCTCTCCCTCTCTCCGCAGTCCGCCCGGCGCGGCTCCTCCCGCAGGATATTCTGGTAGCGGCACACGCTGAGCGCGATCCCGATCAGCAGATAGATCACGATCTGTCCGGTCCCTCCCAGCGAAAAGAAGGGCAGGGTGGCGGAGGTGGGCGGAAACAGGCCGAGGTTCATCAGGATGCTCTCCAGCGTCTGGACGAACAGGGCAAGCCCTGCGGCGCATCCCACCGTGACGCCCAGCTGATTTTTCTGTGTCAGGGAAATCCGGAAGATCCCGGCGATCAGCAGCAGGAGCGCCGTCATAACCAATACGCCCCCAAAAATACCGAACACGGCGATCAGACTGGTAAAGCTGTAATCCGTCTGATAGCCCGGGAGACTCTCCACCGCAAACGTCATGCCTTCCGGACTGCCTCCCAGCAGTCTGCTGTGATCCAGCAATTCCCCGGCCATCTGCGTCTGGTAGCTTTCGTCCCCTTCTCCGGCAAAGGAAAGCAGCCGCTGCATCCGATAGGAATAGGCGCTGTCCGCCCCGGAAGGAAGCAGCCCCAGATGAACCGACACGATCAGCGCCAGCGGCACGCCCAGCACCAACCCCCAGAAGGTACCCAGAACCGGCTTTTTCCGGATCCGGTACCAGCCCTTGAGGACGGCCAGGGAAAACAAAGCGGCAAGCGCCAGCCCAAAGATCAGCGCCAGCGAGAACTGGCCCCCCAGCATCCGCGGGTACAGGATGCCGGCAAGCCCCCACAGCACAAGCTTTCCCACAGCGCTCCAGCCTCCTCCCCGGTAGACGTACAAAAGCGCTCCAAAGATCGGCAGATAGAGCCATATCAGGGCGGCTGCATGGATACTCACGCCGCCGAAAAGGAAAAACACAGGCCCGCTATAGAGCTGCCTTCCCCCAAGCAGCGTCCCCCCGTATAGTAGCAGCAGAAACACAAGCGCGATCCCCTTCGCATGTTTCCCCAGAAAGCTGTAATCCGCCAGGCAGACGACGAGCATCAGGGGGAAGCCGATCAGGCTCGCCAGAATATGCTGCCGAAAGGCGTACCGCAAAAGCTCCACTCTCTCCCCCGGGCCCGCGGATACACCGCCCAAAAACACCGCCCAGAAAAACAGTCCCGCCACGGCGATCAGCCCTGTCAGCGCCACAATTCCCCACGACATGCGGGGACGGTGGACACGATCCAACTCCACACCGATCTCCACCGGATCCCCCATCTCCGCGACGGCTTTCTCCTCCGCGGTTTTCGCTTCCAGCCCCTCCCGTTCATATTCCCTCGCCTGATCCGAAATGTGCTGCTCCAGCTCCTCTCCGATCACAGGCCGCACCCGTTTGCACCGCACCTGCGCAGTCACAGTGTCCAAAAATTCCGTTTTGGTCATCTTGATCCTTCCTTTCCGATTCGTCTCATTTCCATACAGTCTCGTTTCGCTTCAGTCTCATCTCATTTCTTTGCGATTCGCTCCATTTCCCGCAGTCCCGTTTCGTTTCCTTGGGCCACATTTTATTTCCTGCCATCCTCACCCGATTGCCAGCACGTTTCCGACTGCCCTGGAATATTGCTTCCACTCTTCCTTCCTGGCGGCCAGGTGCTTTCGACCCTCCCGGGTGATCCGGTAATATTTCCGCACCTTTCCCAAAACCTCCTCCTCGTAGGAGGTCAGATAACGCTTCTCCTCCAGACTGTGCAGGAGGGGATAGAGCGTCCCCGCCTTCAGCTCAAAGACATTCTCCGAGCGCTTTCGCAGCGTGTCGATCATCTCATAGCCGTACATATCCTTCTCCTCCAACAACCGCAGGATCATCATTCCCATGCTTCCCGCTATCAAAGCTCTGTCCATGTCCTTCTCCTTTCTGTGAACCTTATTCCGGCGTTTGGAAAATCTGCTCTCGTGGATTTCCAAAACAGGTTTTCTGTATATAGATTAACTATATAATATATCGGTTTCCTATATATGTCAAGAAAAAAATGCGGGCGCCCCTCCCGCCATTTCAAAATGGCTTTTGGGGCGCCCGCACCTGCCTCACAGACACTTCTATCTTGTCTGCTGTCTGCTCAGGACTCCTTTACTCCTCTTTCTTTCTGCGATATACGAGGAAGATCATATATCCGCCCGCAGCAATCACAACCGCTGCCAGCAGACCGATCAGGAAATTCCGAAGGGTATGGGATGCCTGCTCCGGAGCCGTAGTGAGCAAAGGCTCCTCCAGGATTCCATCCCCGCTCTTCTCCTCCTCGGTCACAGCCGGGCCTTCCTCGGTCTCGGGCTTCTGGCTGGGCGGAACGGCATTTTCCTTCACAAATGCCTCCGCATTGCTCTCGGCAGCGCCTGGCTTGGTGCCTGTGATCCTTCTGGTTACCCGTGCCGCCGTCTGCGGGATCAGTCCCTGCGCCGCGCCGACAACCAGCTCTGCCGCTGCATCATCGTCATCATCATCGTCATCGTCAGCGTTATCGCTGCTACCGCTGTCATTCGTCCGCTGAACCCATCCGATAACAAAGGGAGACGCGCTCATCACATGGAGCTGCAAGCCCTTTTCCGTCTTGGAGGGTCTCAGGTATTCCATCGTTCCGGGTGTCTGACCGTTACAGCCGAGAACAATCAGATGGCCGACTACAAAGTCAAAGTTCTGCCGATCGGTTCCCTTGGGATAGGGAATGGTGATATCCACGCCCGCCGTGGGGAAGTTGTCTTTCGTGGCATCTACCCAGGTCACCCCGCCGTCCAGGCTCAGCTGGATCGCCACATCGACAACGGAAGTGCTTTCCCTGCTCACACCGCTCAGGATCTCCTTTGCCCCGCTGTGATCCGTAACGACCTGCTTTAAGTACTCCACCAGTTTTTCAACGGTATCGCAGCCGGTCTTGGCCACCACGTCGTCCGTCAGCACCTCCTCGGGGATCGTGTCAGAGACCTCCACATCCACCTCGGGAGCGGTCACACTCGGCGCCGCGTACTCCGCGTTGTAGGACACCTTCTCCCACTGGAGAACCGTCAAATTCAGCTTTCCTGCGCCAGCTCTCGGAAGCAGGATCTGATCCAGCGTTGCCGCGGCGTAGAGATGGTACCCACTATAGGGCAGTCCGCTGACAAAGCTCTCCGCATCCGTCACCAGGACCCTGCTGTCCGCGGTGGAATTGCTCTTCGGCTCCAGCTTGGTCTTTTCACCGTACATATAATAAACACTGTTGACTGCATTGATGTATCCGGAAGGGCTGGAACCGTTGCCGGAATTCAGCGCGTTCTGGATCCCGTTTAAGTAACAGTTCTCCAGGAGGATATGGGCGCCGCAGGTAGAAGATGCGCCGTTTGACACGATCTTCTTTGCGATCTCCGCATTGGCGATCGTATCCTTGGCATCCAGCAGCTCCTGCGCATCCATGATGCAGTTGTACACATGGCTGACACCAAAACGGAGTCTCGGCATCCGGTCCATGGAATCCTTGTAATAATTGTTTGCCAGCGTCACCTGGATGCCCGCCGCGTTTACGGAGTCATCGCTCTGTCCAAACAGATGGGTCTTTTTCTGGCCATACGCGTACATGTAGACCTGCTCATCCGTCATCCCCTCCTCCTTCATATGCTGATAGGTGGCAGGGTACTTCTCCGGATGCGCGTAGACCTCATTCATCATCTGGTCAAAGAAGGTGTTGTTCTCACTTCCCGGCAGGAATTCACACCAGGAAATCGTCACATTGTCCTCGGGCGCCGGATTCTTCACATCGATGACACCGTCATACGCCTTGTAGAAGGTGCAGTGATCGATCCAGACACCGTCGCAGCCCTGGTCGATGGTCATGTAATCCCAGTCGTTCCGGTCGTAATCTCCGCCGGTCGCTTCGTCCCACTCCCACAGCTCATCAAACTTGATGTTGCGGATCATAATGTTGCTGGAATTCTTCATGGTAATATTCGCATGAAGAATGGAATACCCGCCCCTCGAGAAGATGGTCAGATTGTGGAAGCTGTCCAGGTTCAGCTTGGTCACTCCCGTCTGGATCAGCTTGGGATGCGTGAGCGCCTGGGCCGCATAGGGCTCTAAAAGCTTGACGCTGCTATAGCTTGCAAAATTGTCTACCTCATTGTTGCCCAGCGCAATATCCGCCGTCAGCTCGATCACGGAATTTTTGCCGGACTGTTTGATCGCCAGCAGCGCATCCAGAAATTCATTCGCGGTAGCTACCGCGTAGTAATTTTCGCTGGTCTCCTTCAAAAGTCCGCCGCCGTTCACACCATAGCTCTGAGCGAAGCCTTCCAGATCGTACATCTTCAGGCCGGTGTCATCTCCCTCCGCCCAGGCGTATTTGTCCGTACTGAAAGCCTGTTCCACATACTTCGGGCCTCCGCTGGTGGCCACGTCGCCCACATAGCTTGCCCCTACCGGGACTCCACTCCAAATAGGAATCCGACACCATGCTGGCCGCACGGCTGGGAGAGATCTGCCGTCTGTCGCTGTTGATGGCAAATCCGGGGCCATAGCTTCCGAACTCAAAGAACCGCGCATTCTGATACAGATTGCCGCTCATGCTGCCATAGGGCAGGAGCTTGTATACAGCCTTGCCCATATAACAGTCGATCCAGGTAATGTACGCATCCGGTCCCCAGGGTCTCGCCAACAGGTATCCGGTGCCGCTGCAGCCCTCTTCGCTGGTAATTACACAGTTGTAGAAGGTAAGCCCATACGTCGCGTCCGCCGCGGTCTTGGGCGCGCACACATAGCCGGAGGTCTTTTTGCTCTCATAGACAAACACGATCTCACAGTCGTTGAAGAAGGATCTGGCCTTGTCGCCGGAGTAAATAAAGTCGATCAGGCCCTCGATCCGGCACTTGTCATAGTACTGATGTCCCTCGTGCATATACAGAGTGTCCTGCACTCCCACAAATTTCACGTTCACAAAGGTCGCGTTGTCCGCGTCACAGCGGAACGCGTCCGCGGATTCATTACTCTTGCTCAGGGATCCATACACATAATCGTTGGCAAAGGTAATATTCTCCGCACTGAAATTAGCCGCACCGGACTGGATATAGGTCGCGCACCGCTTATCCATATCCTCTCCGGCAGCTCCCTTCGCGTCATAGTCCCCGGGGTAACAGTGAATCGTGGTGGACTCCCGGTCCTCACCGATCAGGGTGATGTTGGGCGTATTGATCTTCAGCCACTCCTTGTAGCTTCCGGCCTTCACCAGAATGATCCGATCCCCGGCATCCTTCGACGCCGCAGCCTCCACCGCCGCCGTGACGGTTGTGTAGGTGGGGATACCGTCCTCATTGTTCTCGCCGTCCGCGCCGCTGAAGGAAGCGTCCACCACCAGGTCATAATTGGTCAGGTACACAAAGTTGTATACCTTACGTGTCTTTCTGCCCTCCGCATCGGTAAAGATCAGCTCCACCTCGTTGCGGCCTTCCTCCACCTGCAGCTGGAAGGCAAAGCTTTCCCGCACGCCAAGATCCGCGGACGCTGCGACGGCTCCGTTCACCAGGGCCTCCAGCCTGCCCGCTCCGTCCACAACGCCCTCCAGCACTACCTGGCCGTCGTAAACGGTGTCATAGGACTTTTTGGTCAGAGTGATCCCCGTGGCCGCGTCCTCATACACATAATCGCCTGTGTGTCCGGCGGTGGGTACCTGCCATACCGTGTCAGACAGGGGGCTCCTGTTGCCCGAACCCTGGGTGGTCACCGCCACCACATTATAATAGTACGGCATCTCCGCCATCACGCTGTTGTCCGTGTAGGCGGAAGTATTCACCTCCGCGATCTTCGCGGAAGCCTCCTCCCCCTCGTCAAAGGAATAACGGTACACCTCATAGGTCTCCGCTCCCTCTACATCCTGCCAGTCCAGAGCGATCTGAGAGGCGTTGGCGGTGATGCTCACCACCGGCTTCTGCAAAGCGCCCAGCACATAGACAGAGTCCGTCATCGTGACATACTCATTTCTGGTTCCGCCCAGCTCCGGCTTCCCCAGCTGTCCGCACACGCGGAACCGATACTCTCCGCCCATCCCCTCGGGGATCAGATAGCGGTAGCTGAAGCCGGTCACATCCTGGGTCAGTTCTTCCCAGTCGCCGCCATCCACGGACATCTCCACCACATAGGTGCCATCGTCCTCCGGGACAGAGCCGGACCAGGAGATATCAATGTACTCCCTGGTATCGGAAGCCACCGCCTTCACGCTGCCCGACGCAGCCACCGGCGCGCTTCCCTTGGGATAGTAGCAGTTGTTCTGATCGTAGAGCACCTTGCCGTCCGCATCGGTGTACACCATATTCGTGACGGTGGCGCTGACATTCGCCAGGGCAAAGCCATAATAAAACTCCGTGGGAGCAGAGCCGTCCGGCTCCTCAAGCGCCCCCTGGGAAAACTCCCGCGTCTGTTCCACACCGTTGTCATCCACAAAGGTGATCGTAACCTTCGCTTTTCCCCCATCCTGACAGATCACATAGTGCACCAGCCGATTGAGATCGATATTCTCTTCCGCCGGAGAACCCGCCCCCGCAAAGGAGCCGTCATTCAGCCCTCCATTCTTGGAATAAATACCGCGCACCATGCAGCCCTTGCGCAATCCCAGGGAATATACATAGTTATTGGTAAACAAGCCGGCAAAGAAGCCTGTCTCATTGGCCGATACCTTCGCCTCCGTCACCAGGACGTCAAACTCCAGCCGATTCGCGCTCTCCGTAGCCGGGAACAGATAGTAAGCCACATCCGAAGTAGACGCAAATTTATCTGCAAACTTCCCCCCAGTCTGGGAAAAATTCAGCTTCTGTCCCACCGGCTGCACCACCAGGCTGTCCTTTTTATTCGCCCTGGGGATCCCATCGGTGTCCGCAGCAGTATTGGCATCCGTGTCATCCTCCGGCACAAAGGGCATCTCCGTCTGCTCTACCAGCTCCACCTGCCCCGCGGGATAAACCACACTGATCCCCGTGATATAAGCGTTACCCGTGGAAACGATATCGACCGTACCCGCCTCGCCGGTGTACTCCACCTTGGTCGAAGCCTCCGAGGTGCTTGCCGCTGTGCCATTTATCGTATACAGCGCGTACTGTGGCTGATAAGCCGTCACATGAATGGTACAGTTTCCCCTTACCGGCACCTTGATCACCGCGCCCGTGTTAAACTGCGCGGAATTACTGGGACTTCCATTTGGCGCAAGCTTTCCGCTGGTCGCGTCGATGAGCAGACCCTTATAGTATCCGGTGCTTCCCTCAATCTTCTTGGTATATTCCGCCGTCAAGTCCCAGGACGTCAGCTCCTTAAACGTGATGGCATGACTCACCGCGCTCCCGTTCACAACCAGGGTCGCGCCGGCATTGATCGTGTAAGCGTACTGCTCAAAATCTCCTCCCAGGGAAACCTGATAGGTACCGTTTCGCAGAGAGATGCCCTCCGCACTTTCAAACGTGTAAACCTCCCCATCCTCATGGGTAAATGTATAGGTAATGCTCTTTCCGGACAGATCCGGCGTGGAGCCCAACGCGATCGTAACCGGATAGGTTACTTTCTTTTCAAAGTGGATATCCAATGTGGTATCTTCGGAATAAGTAAAGGAATCCGTCGGAACCGTTAGGGCATACTCGCCTACGCCTTCCGCCTCCACCGTGTAAGCCGTTCCCTTCTCCAGCACCACGGAATAGCTTGTGCCGTCGATCGTCGTCTCCGGCACCTCGTAAAGACTGGCGGATGCCGCTTTGAATACCAGGCTCAGCTTCGACTCATCCTCCGCATCCAGTCCGATGATACTTCCGGACAGGGTATAGGTTACCGCGGAATAGGTGACGGTTTCCGATGCCTCCACCTCGTTGGCGCCCACCACCTTAAATTTCCAGGTGCCGTATCCCAGCTTCTCATTCCCGCTGAGATCCACAGTGACGCTTCCCTCTGCCTGGGTGCCGTCACAGGTGCCTACCTTCTCCTGGGTCGCCCAGTCATCCTTGCTGGCGTATACCTCGTAGTTAGAACCCGCCTCTCCGCCGGAGCCCGTAAACGACACGGTGACCTGAGGAGAATTATCGCCAGTCTGTGCTGCTGTCACAGTGGCTACGGTGGGAGGGACGGCTGCGTTCGTCTCAACGACTCTCACATAGTAGAAATTTATGTTTCCTCCAACCGTAGAGCTGCCAACGGTTTGTTGTCCGGTTAAATAATAGCTTCCCGCCGAAATGTTCGCATAGGTGACAGCCGTTTGTTGTCCGTCTTTAATCACCGTTGCGGTGTCCTGCCTAGTTCCTGTGGTCTGATCCCCAAGCACAAGCTGCGCGTCTTTACCACCGCCTGAACTTGCCACACAAACGGTGATCTGGGCTGTCTTTCCCTCACTTACAGTGAAGCAAATGCTCCTTTCCGTCGCGTTTCCGTCCCCACCTGTTTTCAGGCGCTTCGTAACCGTGATGCTCCCGCCCGGCAGCGCTGCATCGGTAAAGGTTTTGGAATTATCCTCCACTGTCAGTTTCTTGCCGGAGGTAGCAGTCAGGGTAAAATAATTGCTGCTGCCAACTGTCTTGTTCGCAGATAGGGTCTCCGCGGCCAGTTCCCCCACATCTAAGATATATTCTGTCCCTCCGGTCGGGTCTGCCGACAGCAGCCTAATCTCATTGCCGCTGACATCTGCCCCCCCTAGTTGTTCTTCACCCGCTCCCGCAGCGGAGACGGGGGCAACGGACAGATTTGCGACTGCCATCGCCAGGGCCATCGCGCTGGCAAGGTGCCGTTTCCACCTTCGTCGTCTTGCACTACTTTTTAGCATTTCCTTCTCCTTCCTTTCCTTTTAGGGCAGCTGCCCCTTTTTTGTCACTTTTCCCTCAAAATGATATTTCCGATATTCGGGCTTAGTATAAATATAACATCAAATTTCAAAACTGGCAATCATCTTTGTGCAGATTGCCCAAAGCTTTTTTTGAGAAAAACTAATTTTTTGAGCATCCTCTTAAGGTAAAAATAAAAAGTGCCGGTGAAATCCGGACAAAAAAAGAAGGGACGAAAGATCAGCCAGAGGATAAGACAACAAAAAAAGGGCGGCCGTGCAGCAACGGTTCGCCCCGCGTATACGTTTAGTCCAGTGCCGCCCGGATGGCCGCCATCAGCTCCTCATATGTCTCAAAAGCCGGCAGCTCCGGATGATCCGCCTTGATCTGCTCCGTACTCTTAAAGAGGAAGCCAGCCTTGCTGGCCTGGATCATCCCCAGGTCGTTGTAGCTGTCGCCGCTGGCGATCGTCTCATAGCCGATGGACTGCAGCGCCTTCACCGTGGTGAGCTTGGAATTTTCTATGCGCATTTTAAATCCGGTGATCTCCCCGTTCTCCGCCACCTCCAGCGAATTGCAGAAGATGGTGGGCCAGCCCAGCTTCCGCATCAGCGGAGTGGCAAACTGCGTGAACGTGTCGCTGATGAGGATCACCTGGGTCAGGGAGCGTAGCTCGTCCAAAAATTCCCTTGCTCCGGGAAGCGGATCGATCTTCTCGATGGTGTCCTGAATTTCTTTCAGCCCCAGGCCATGCTCCTTCAAAATACCGATGCGCCACCGCATCAGCTTATCGTAATCGGGCTCGTCCCTGGTGGTCCGCTTCAGCTCCGGAATACCGCTGGCCTCCGAAAACGCGATCCAAATCTCCGGCACCAGAACGCCCTCTAGATCCAAACATACTATCTTCATTTCTCTCTCCTCCGTTTGTATTGACTCTATTCAGTGTAACACAAAGCGGGCGGAGAAACAAGCGTTCCTTGCCGCCGGATCTTTTCTTGCATTTTTCCCGGGAATGACATAAAAT
>CANPWJ010000050.1 GCA_947584035.1 uncultured Acetatifactor sp.
GAGTAGGTAATTTTTTGACAAATTCAAAGCTCATTCTATGGCACCATGCCTGGCTTCAGGCCCTTTCTGTACGGTTTGGCGGCCGCGGCGGAAGCTGCAGCCGTTGTTTATTATAGTATAAGTCGCGCGCGGATGCAAGAAAATTTCTTTTCCGGAATCTTTTGTGAAATCTTTTGAGATTTTTTGTAAGATAAAGCGGTTTCCTGTCATATTATAGTAGAAGGATCAATAAAGTCTGCAGAAATTATGAAATACCTTCCCGACACGAAAGATAAGGAGCGGTGCGATGGAAAAAGGAAACGAGAGAGCCCCGGCGGAAGCGGGGCATTCTCCTGCGGCGTGAAAGCCGGCGCGGGAGACGGCACGGGGGGATGTGTATGAGGAGAATTCATAAGGATTAGAACCGAAAACCAAGGATTGTGCAGGAGCAGGTATCTGGGTGGGTGGGACACGTTTTTTACAAAAGTTTAAAAGGGGAACTTTCGTGGGATGAACGTGATATAGCGGCCGCCGTATGGACGGACGCTGCAAAAAAAGGGAGCGTAACGCTCGGGAACGATAGCTGCGGGATGGAGGCTATTACTTATGGATCGATGTAGATTTGGAGGGACTGCCATTGTATCCGCCGGGTACGATGCACAGTGCACCGTGCTGGAGATCGAGTTCGCGGGAGACGGACAGATCTGGCAGTACACAGGGGTGCCGGAGGCCGTCTGGTACCGTTTTCGCAGCGTCCCCATGCCGGAACTTTTCTTCCGGACATACATACAGGGGCATTACCGTGAGAGCAGAAGCCTGACGGCCGGAGGCTGAAAAGAGAACAGGGGAGAGGCAAAGTCCCGCACGTTTGTGCGGGGCTTTGTTTTTTCCCACATTATCTTGCGCAAAAAAAAGATACATAGTATAATGATAAAAATCAGTCAGAGGAAGGAAGCAGGGATCAGGAATGACACATGGACGAATTTTGCGTCAGAGACCCTTTCGCATTTTATTGATCATAGAAGTGTTTGTCTTGCTGGCGGGCATTGCGGGCTTATTCGGGAAGGATGCGGTGTATGAGTACGGTCTGGAGCATATGACGGTCCATTATGGCGTCTATATGCAGGAGTACGGCGGCGTGTATGTGGATGAGTATAACGGTGTAGAGGGAACGGCAGTAGATTTTGCAGGAATCGCGCTGCCGAAGGGCACTTACCAGGTACAGCTGCATTATGCCACCAACACAGATTTTCAGCAGCTCTGTGAAATGACGAATGCCGAGGTGGGCAGAAAGAACCTTCTGACCAATGCGGGTATACTGTTTTCCGGGCTGGATCAGACGGATTTTGAAATGTGGCTTTTGAAGGATTCTTCCCAGAATGTGCTGCATGTCAATTATGGGGGGAAGGGGTTTCTGGTCGTCCAGGGGCTTACGATCCGGCAGACCAACGCCATGAACCGGGTGATCCTATTTTTGCTGGTGTGTGGGAGCCTCCTGGTAGATCTCATGTATCTGTATGTACAGTATGACAGGGCGCACAGGATCTCTGCGGAGAGCAGGAACGCCGCCTTTCTGCTGGGCCTGACCATTGTACTGGCTGCGCTTCCGCTCTCTGTGGACTATATGATCAGCGCGGGGGATCTGGGCTATCATCTGATGCGCGAGGAAGGGATCGCGGACGGTATTCGGGGGGGACAGTTTCCCGTCCGGATCTCACCCGAGTGGCAGCAGGGATATGGGTATGCTTCCCCCATTTTCTATGGGGAGACTCTTTTATATCCGGCGGGACTGCTCCGCCTCATCGGTTTTACAATGACCTCCAGCTATCGGATCTATCATTTTCTGATAGTGGCCGCCACCGTGCTGATCGCATATACCTGTTTCCGGAAGATTTTTCAGAATGTGTACGTGGGAGTGTTTTGCAGCGCCCTGTACTCCCTGTCGGTCTATCGGATCTATAAGACCTATTACACCGCTTCCTGGGGGGAGACTCTGGGAATCATGCTTCTCCCATTGATCCTGTATGGTTTTTGGCGGGTATTCACTCAGGATGTGGAAGAGAAGAGCTATCGATATAGCTGGCTGCCATTGACTTTGGGCTTTTCCGGATTGGTGCAGTCTCACCTGCTGACCGGGGAGCTGGTGGGCGGCTTTACGATTCTTCTGTGTATCCTGCTGTGGAAAAAAGTATTTCGCAGACAGACTTTTCTGGTGCTGGCCAAGACGGTGATCTACAGTCTTTTGCTTAGCGCGTGGTTTTTGGTGCCCTTTGCGGACTATATGACCACGGGGGATTTTGTGATCCATCACGTATCCGGAAGGACGATTCAGGAGCGCGGATTGTATCTGGCTCATTTGCTCTTTACCTTTTTTGAAAATGGAGACAATGTGTTTTTCAAAGATTCCGGTATGTATCATACCCAGGCCATGGGCATCGGAGCGGCTCTGCTTTTGTCCCTGGCGGTCTTTGTCTGGCTGCTTTTGTGGAGAGGGCTTGCTAAGGTGCGGAGGCAGGAGAAGGCCCTGGCGGTTATAGCGGGCGCCTTCGGCGTCCTGGCGATGGCCATGAGTCTGCAGTCTTTCCCGTGGGATCGCATTCAGGCCATGAATGACGTCTCCGCTGCTCTGGTGTCCAGTATTCAGTTTCCCAACCGATTTTTGACAATCGCCAATATCTGTCTGACGGCGGTTGCGGGTTTTGTGGGAAAATACATGCTGGAGCACAGGGATAAGAGGACGGCGGGTATTTTCTTTACCGGAATGATGTTCCTGGCAGCGGTCAGCAGCCTGCATCTGACGGACCGGATCCTGAGCAACTCCTCCGTGATCTGGGGATACAACCGGGAGGCTGTGGGAACGGGGTATATTGCCGGCGCGGAATATCTGCCCTATGGAGCGGACCCCAGCCGGTTTGTGTGGCATGATCCGGTGTGCTCCGGGGAACTTACCTTTTGTGATTACGAAAAGCGGTCTCTGGGAGCGTCCGCGCGTCTGGACAATCCGGGCGAAGCTGCGGAGACGGCCGCGTTCAGCCTTCTGTACTACAAAGGATACCATGCCTATGCGCCGGAGAGCGGGGAGGAGCTGCCCTGCTATGCCGGAGAAAATTTTGAGGTGACGGTGGACGTCCCGGCTGGATTCAGCGGGACGGTGGAGATAGCGTTTGAAAGTCCCTGGTACTGGCGGATGGGAGAAGCGGTTACGCTGGCGACGGTGTTGACAATGCTGTTTTTTGCGAGAAGGAGAGTGCGGATTGAGAGGAAGTAAGATGGCTGTGAGAGAATGGAACCGCATGGACAACTGGTGTCTGCTGCTGATCACAGGCATTGTATCCGTGCCGCTTTTGACCAATTATTGTCTGGACGGCAGCAGTCTGCCGGCTACGCTGAGTGTGATAACCCGCATGAGCCAGGGGATCGGAACGGTTTTCCCGATCCGCGTCGGCGCGCTGGGGACGATGGCATACGGGTACAGCGGAGCTTCTTTTCAGGCGAATGTCTTTTATTGGATCCCCGCGCTTTTCTATCGGCTGGGCCTGGATCTGGGACATGCGTACAAATGGACCTTATTTCTGCTCAATCTGCTGACGGCGCTTGTTTCCTTTTGGTGCTTTCAGGGGTGCAGCGGGCGCCGGGAAATCGGATGGATTGGCAGTATGCTGTATACATGGTGTCCCTATCGGTGCAGCGCCCTGTATCTGTCAGGGGATTTGGGGGAGACGGCCGCATGGACGTTTCTTCCCCTGATCGCCTGGGGACTGCGGTGTCTTTATACGGAAGATGCGGAGGAGGAAAACGGCAGAAGAGCGGGTGTGATCTTAACGTGGGGCTTTAGTCTTTTGGCAGTTTCCTCCACGGTACTCCTGGCGGGGGCGGCCGTGCTGACCATACTCACCATGCTTGTGATGGGCCGGAAAACCCTGCAAAAGAGGAGACTGCTGACCGTGTGCAGGACCCTGGCGCTGGTGCTGACAGTGAACGCGTGGTTCCTGATCCCCATGCTGCTGCGGCTGCGGGATGTATCTTGCCCAATATCTGACGGTTTTTTCCTGGGGCGGTCCCAATGGGGATTTGATGGAAAGCGGAATGACGGGCGTTTGGGCCATGGGACCGGGAGCGGCTGTCGTCCTGCTCCTCCTGCTCTTTCTCTGGGCGCTGTTTACGCGGAGATATTCTGTGCAGACAAGTGATTTTGCGAAGAAAATGTTGTGGGTGAGCGCTGTTTTGATCGTCTTAAGCACCAATGTATTTCCCTGGAATTTCCTGCAGGGAAAAAACATGCTGTGTTCCATTGTGCTCGCTCTGCTGTATACTCCGGCCAAGCTGGGCATCGCGGCGGACCTGGGATTGATCGTGACGGCCTGCGTTTTTTTGTCCGTGCTGGCACAGGACAGGACCCTGCAGGGAGAGGGGAACGCTTATAAATATGTTTTGCTGGCAGTGGTTTTTATCGCCTTCTGCACGACGCAGTTTTACCTGGGAAATATTCTGATCACACAAAATTTCGTGCGGTATGAGGATATTCCCACGCTGGCAGTGGTCGATTTCCCCCTGCTGACACAGGAGTCCGTCCTTTGGAGGATCAGCGAGGCGGTTTCCGCTGCCGCGCTGTGCGGCTGCCTGGTAATTTACATGGTGAGGAGAAGAAATGCTGAAAAAAACTGACTTCCGAATAAAACGGAATATCCGGGTATTGTTGTGTGTGGAGCTCCTTTTCCTCCTGATCGGAGTGGCGGGACTGTTTCGCGAGAGCGGTGTGATTGTGGGAAGCGAGGACACCTCGCAGCTTCTGGGGGAGGGTGTGGCCCTGCCCGCGGGAGTCTATACGCTCAAGCTATACTATGATGCCGAGGGCACGGAGTTGGGGAACTTTGGAGTGGCCGTGGACGACGACATGTACAAAAAGCTTCTCTACAATGACGTGGAGCTGTACGCGGGAGCTTCCGAAAAAGAGTGCCAATTTTATCTCTTGAATTCGACAGAGCATCTTCGGGCCACCCTGAATGTGTCGGATGCGGTAGAGATCCAGGGAATGGAATTGTGTACGGGTCCGGAGGGAAGCAGGATCTATCTGTTTTGGGTGATTTTCATCTGTCTTTCCGTAAATGCCGTTCTTTTTGTATACCATAAAAGAGATTCCTTTTCCCGGGAGCAAAAGCTGGCTTTTTTCTCGGTTCCGGCGCTGGCGCTGGTGGCGTCGCTCCCCGTATTGGTGGATTATACGACCCTGGGAGCGGATTGTATCTTCCATCTTGCGCGGATCGAAGCTTTGACGGACTGCATCCGGAGAGGGGAACTGCCGGTGCGGATCGAGTCCCTGTGGCTGGCGGGACATGGCTACGCGAACTCTATCTTTTACGCGGACACCTGGCTGTTCCTGCCGGCGCTGCTCAGAATATTGGGTTTTTCTGTGAACGGTGCCTATCTTATTTTTTTGGCGGCGGTCAATATTGCTACGGCTTGGATTTCGTACATCAGCTTCTCGAAATGCTTTCGCAGCCGGCCGGTCGGAATCTTGGGATGCGCGTTGTACACGCTGGCGCCCTACCGGCTCTACAATATGTATAACAGGGCGGCGGTAGGAGAATTTCTGGCGATGGTGTTTCTGCCGCTGCTGGTGTGGGGATTCTATAAGATCTATACGGAGGATCCGGAGAAAAAGGGGTATCTCTGGAACTGGGTGATACCGGTCCTGGGATTTTCCGGTGTGATCCAGTCCCACAATCTGACCTGCGAGATGGCCGGTTTTTTTGTGATCCTGCTTTGCCTGATCCTGTGGAAAAAGACCTTCCGAAGGCGCACCTTCCTGGTGCTTTGTTATACGGTGGGGATGACGATCCTGATCAATGCGTGGATCCTGGTGCCCCTTCTCGATCTGATGTCTGCTGACCGTTATTATTTGGGAAACAATGCCAATGTGCTGATTCAGGACCGCGGTATTCTGCTGGCACAGATTTTTTACACGCTGCAGGCGAGTGGCGTTTCCTCCCGCTATGTGGAAAACGGTATGATAGGAGCGGAGCCGATCGGATTAGGGGCGGCGCTTTTGGCCTGTCAGATCCTGTGGCTGATGGTTCGAAAAGCGGTCTGCGGAAAGGATCCGGCGCTGGATGAGCAAAAGGAAAGAAACGCCGGAGATACGGGATTTGCGCTGTTGGTAATCGCTCTGTTTATGAGCACCCGTTATTTTCCATGGAATGCTCTGAGTTCGAGCAGCCGGGTATTGGCCTCTCTGGTGGGGCCGCTGCAATTTCCCACCCGGATGACCACGATCGTTACCATACTGGGCGTGTTCGTGGCCTGTGTGATGGGGCGGAAGGTGCTCCGCAGCAATCTGGGCTTTTTGTCCGGAAAGGCCGTCCTGACGTTCCTGGTCCTGGCGGCCGTCCTGTTCGGAAGCTATCAGGTTGACAACATTCTTTTTGAGAGAGAGCAGATGATCCGGGTGTACAGCGGGCAGAATATGGGGACTACTGCCGTGCTGGGCGCAGAGTATCTCCCTCTGGGTGCGGAGATTACGCACATGACTTATCACGATGCCGTGCTGTCGGAAGGAATTTCCGCGGAGGACTATCAAAAAAACGGGCTGGCTGTGACGGCGCGGATCACCGCAACGAAAGACGGCTATATGGACTTGCCTCTTTTGTATTACAAGGGGTATCACGCGCAGGTGATGGATACCGGGGAGGCGCTCCCTGTGCTGAAGGGGGACAACAGTGATGTGCGGGTACTCCTGCCTGCCGGCTTCCAGGGAGAGATCCGTGTGTGGTATGGGGGAATGTGGTACTGGAGAGTGGCGGAAGGCCTGAGTGTGGCCGTGGGTTTGTTTTTTCTGGTTTATTATGCGCTGCGCTGCCTTCGCCGGAAGCGTATGCGGATGGGATGAGCCGGGCAGATCCAGGGACGCCGCTGTGAAGGAAGGAGCCTGGCGGCCGGAGGCTGAAAATTTATCTTCCCCAAGAAACGAGAATATGCTATACTGTTACAGGGGTAAACTATCGTATGCCCGTTTTTTCAAAAATTTGTGATGGACAGAGTGTGTGAGAATCTATGTCAGAGACGGATCGTCAGGGGACGGATTACAGACGAAAGCGCGTGCGGCGGCTGAAGCGGATGATTGTCTGGCTGCTCGTATTGCTGATTTTGACACCGAATATATGCTGCGTCTTTCTCTTTGTACAGATGCACGGGCTGCGGGAACGCCTGGACCGGCTGAACGGACAGGTGGAGCAGCTTCTGCGGCTGGAGGTGGAGCGGCAGGATGTGGGAGGCGTTTACCGGGAGGACAGCTCCGTCCCGGAGCCGGGGGAAGATGCCGCGGGCACCGATCCGCGGGCACCGGGACAGGCTGCGGAGGGGACGCCGGACGGGGAGGCGCCGGGCGGAGAAGCGCTGGCGGAACCGTCCCAAGATCCGGCCCACAAGGTTTATTTGACGTTTGACGACGGCCCCAGCGCCAATACCGGGCAGATTTTGGATATCCTCGGGGAATATGGAGTGAAGGCCACCTTCTTCGTGGTCGGCAAGGAGGATGAAGCCTCCCGGGAAGCGATCCGCAGGATCGTGGAGGAGGGGCATACGCTGGGGATGCACTCGTACAGCCATCGGTATTCCGAGCTCTACGGATCGGAGGAGGCATTTGAAGCGGATTTCCACCGGATCCAGGATTATCTGTATGAGCTGACGGGGGAAACTTGCGTGTACTACCGCTTCCCCGGGGGAAGCTCCAACACGGTAAGCCCTCTGAATATGCAGAATTTTGCGGATTATCTGACCGCTCAGGGCGTGACATACTATGACTGGAATATCGCCTCCGGAGACGGGGGGAGCAGACTGCTGGATGCGGACACCCTCCTGCACAACAGCACGGACGATATTGACAGGTGGGAGACGTCCATCGTGCTGATGCACGATTCTGCGGAGAAACCCACGACGGTGGAGGCGCTGCCGGAGATCCTGGAGCGTATCCTGGCTATGGAGGACACTGTGATCCTGCCGATCACAGAGGAGACCGTGCCGGTTCAACATATACATACCAATACCAACGAATGAATGGAGGAACGATTTACATGGGTTTTTTTGGAGACTTAAAGCAGGATCTGTCGCAAGCGGTCAACGAACTGCTGCCTGACCTGGAGCCGGATCCCGTCCCGCCGGATGCTGCCGCAGAGCCTGACGGGGAGGAAGCGCCCGCGGAAGTCCTGCCGGAGCAGACCCTCTCGCTGGAGGAGATGCTGGAAAAGATTGAAGAAACCGTTCCCGCAGCGCAGGAGGCGTCCGCAGAGGGGAGCTTCCCGGAGGAAGCGGCCGCTGCAGAGCCGGATCCGGAGGAGAGTGCCGCCTTGGAGGATGCAGCGGGGCAGGAATTGTCCGGCCTGGTGGATTCCCTGCCGGAGGATGCCTTTTCCTTCGAAGGCATGACGGCGTCGGATGCGCTCTCCTTTGTGGAGCCTCTGCCGGAGGATATGTTTTCCGACGGGGAGGAGGGCATCGAGACGGATCTTGCGTCCATGCTGGATCATGCGCAGACGCTGGAGGGCGTGATCGGCGGCGGGCTGTCCGCGGAAGCTCCGGAGGAAGCGTCCTTGGAGGAAGCTCCCATAGAGGAGGCATCCGTCCAGGAGGAGCTTGTGTTTGACGAGCCGGAGCCTTCTCCGGAGGGAGAGTCCCCGGAGGAAGCACTCGCAGAGGAAGTATCCTTGGAGAAAGCCCTTGGGGAGGCGTTCTCGGAAGAGGCGTTTACAGAAGCTCCCGTGGAGGAGACATCCGTCCAGGAGAAGCTTGTGTTCGACGAGCCGGAGCCTTCTTTAGAGGAAGCGGTTTTGGAGGAGGCCTCTGCAGAGGAAGCGGTTTCGGAGGAAGCACTCGCAGAGGAAGCGTCTGCGGAAGTCCCTGTGGAGGAGCTGTTCGTCCAGAAGGAGCTTGTATTTGACGCGCTGGGGCCTTCCCCGGAGGAAGCCCCCACAGAAGAAGTATCCTTGGAGGAAGCCTTTGGGGAGGCGTTTACAGAAGCTCCCGTGGAAGAGGCATCCGTCCAGGAGGAGCCTGTGTTTGACACGCTGGAGCCTTCCCCGGAGGAAGCATTCGCAGAGGAAGCCCCTGTGGAGGAGGCATCCGTAGAGGAAGTGTCCCCGGAGGAAGCCCTCGCGGAGGAAGATTTTCAGATGGAACTGACCAACAATTATATGGAAGAAGAAAAAGGAGCAGAAGAAACTATGGAAACCTATTCTACCAGAGAAGCAGTAGATGAGACATCCGTTATCACCGCAGGCATGACGATCACGGGAGATATGTCCTCCGAGGGATCCGTCGAGATCATCGGAACCGTAAACGGCAATATCGACGTGCTTGGGAAACTGAATATCACCGGACATGTGGACGGCAATTCCAAGGCGTCCGAGGTCTATGCCGAGGGAGCCAAGATCAACGGAGAGATCGTCAGTGAAGGCGCGGTAAAGATCGGCGCGAGCACGGTGATCATCGGCAACATTACCGCCACCAGCGCCGCCATCGCCGGCGCGGTAAAGGGCGATATCGACGTCAAGGGGCCGGTGGTGCTGGACGCGTCCGCTATTGTGATGGGAAATATCAAGTCCAAGTCCGTGCAGATCAACAACGGCGCGGTGATCGAGGGTATGTGCTCTCAGTGCTATGCGGATGTCAGCCCGACTGCGTTCTTTGAGGACTACAAGCCCGAGAAGAAGCGGACAGGCGGCAAGGATAAGGACAAGGCGGAGAAATAGGATGATACACAGAATCTTACTGAAATTGAGCGGCGAGGCGCTGGCGGGCGAGCGAAAGACCGGTTTTGACGAGGAGACGGTCCGCAGGGTCGCGCTTCAGGTGAAGGAGCTGGTGGATGACGGCATCCAGGTGGGGATCGTGATCGGGGGCGGAAATTTCTGGAGAGGGCGCTCCAGCGAAACCATCGACCGCACCAAGGCCGATCAGATCGGAATGCTTGCCACGGTGATGAACTGCATCTATGTGTCGGAGATCTTCCGCTCGGTGGGAATGATGACGAACATTCTGACCCCCTTTGAGTGCGGTTCGTTCACAAAGCTTTTCTCGAAGGACCGTGCCAACAAATATTTTGCGAGGAATATGGTGGTATTTTTTGCGGGGGGAACGGGACACCCCTATTTCTCCACGGATACCGGGGCGGTGCTCCGCGCCGTGGAGGTGGACGCGGACGTGATCCTGCTGGCCAAATCCATCGACGGTGTGTACGACGACGATCCCGCGAAGAATCCGGCGGCGCACAAATTTGACGAGATCCATATCGACGAGGTGATCGCCAGGAACCTGCAGGTGATGGATATGACCGCCTCCATCCTTGCCAGGGACAACCGGATGCCCATGTGGGTGTTTGGGCTGAACGAGGAAAACAGCATCGTGAACACGGTCAAGGGAACCTTTAAGGGCACCAAAGTCACTGTGTGAGGGTCCTGCACGATCGGACACTATCCATGTAGGAGGAGAAACTATGGACGCAAGGCTACAGCAATACGATGATAAGATGAAAAAGACCTTTGAGCATTTGGAGACCGAGTTCGCGTCGGTCCGCGCGGGGCGTGCCAATCCGCACGTCCTGGATAAGCTGCGGGTGAATTATTACGGGACACCCACCCCGATCCAGCAGGTGGGGAATGTGACGGTGCCGGAGGCGCGGATCATTCAGATCGCTCCCTGGGAGAAGTCTCTGATCCGGGAGATCGAGAAGGCGATCCAGACCTCGGACATCGGTATCAATCCTACCAATGACGGAAATGTGATCCGGCTGGTGTTCCCGGAGCTCACGGAGGATCGCAGAAAAGAGCTGGTGAAGGATGTCCGGAAGAAGGGCGAGGAGGGCAAGGTGGCCGTCCGCAATATCCGCAGGGATGGGAACGACACCTTTAAGAAGCTGGCCAAGACGGAGATCTCTGAGGACGAGATCAAGCAGCTGGAGGAACAGCTGCAGAAGATGACCGACCGATACGTCAAGGACATCGACGCGCTGGTGGAGACGAAATCCAAGGAGATTATGACTGTGTAGGACCGTTCCGCAGGGGAACGGCAGCCGAAGGCAGACTGCGGGGCGGAGACGCGAAAGCGCTCCGCCCCTGTCAGCGGGCGGACGGCGGGAAACGTCCGCCGCTATGCGATACACAGGGACAGGGGGATGGAGCGGATATGGAAGAAACCTTAAAAATGCCTCGCCATGTGGCGATCATTCTGGACGGCAACGGAAGATGGGCCAGGGCCAAGGGGATGCCCCGCAATTACGGGCATGTCCAGGGGGCCAAGACGGTGGAGACGATCTGTGAGGCATACCGGATGGGGATACAGTACCTGACGGTGTACGCGTTCTCCACAGAAAACTGGAATCGTCCCGCTGACGAGGTGGACGCGCTGATGAAGCTTTTGCGCAATTACATGAAGAATTGTCTGCAGACCGCAAAAAAGAACCGCATGTGCGTGCGGGTGCTGGGGGAGAAATCCCGGCTGGATCCGGATATTCAGAAGCGCATTGAGGAATTGGAGAACGCCACCCGGGA
>CANPWJ010000051.1 GCA_947584035.1 uncultured Acetatifactor sp.
CGTCGTCCAGGATCCGGACCTGCGCGCCGTCCACCGGAAGGGCATCCTGCGCCGTCCTGGCCTGTACCTGTAGATATCCAATAGCCATAGTGTTTCCGTTTCTGCTTTGATGGTTACTATACCCATATGCCCCAAAAGCCGAAAAGGTTCCGAAAGGTTCCGTCAGGAAAAGCTTTTGAATTCCACAGCGATCCGCTCCGCCACCCGGATCCCGTCCATAGCGGCAGAGGTGATGCCCCCGGCATAGCCGGCTCCCTCCCCGCAGGGATAGAGCCCTCTCACGCTCTCCGACTGCAGCGTCTCGTCCCGGCAGATGCGCACCGGGGAGGAGGTCCGGCTCTCCACGCCCAGCAGGATCGCGTCCGGCCGGTCAAATCCCCGGATCTGTCTGCCAAAAGCCTCCATCCCTTCCACAAAAGCACGGCTGCACTCCTCCGGAAGGATCCCGCTTAGATCCGCCCAGGCATAGGCGCCCTTACACTGGGGCATGAGAGAAGGCCCTTCCGCCGCCTGCGGCACATCCCCTTCCCCGGAGGGGCCGCCGCAGACCGCTTCCCCTCTCACCGCCGCGCGAAACGCCCCGTACCGCTGTACGGGAATCTTTCCGCCCGCCAGGTCGTAAGCCCTCTCCTCCAGCTCCCGCTGGAAGGAAATCCCGGAAAGCGGATCCGGGGAACCGAAATCCTGCGGTGTCACCGCCACAATGACGGCGCTGTTTGCGTTCGTCCCGTCCCGTCCGCTGTAGCTCATACCGTTGACGGCCAGACGCCCCGCCTCCGAGGACGCGTTCACCACGTACCCTCCGGGGCACATACAGAAGGAGTACACGCCTCTCCCGGTGCTCGTCCCGGCGGTCACCTTGTAAGCGGCTGCTCCCAGCTCTCCGGGATCCTCCGTGCCGTACTGGCTGCGGTTGATCATGGCCTGGGGATGCTCCACCCGAAATCCCACCGCGAAGGCCTTTGCCTCCATGCGGACCTGCCGGTCCCGCAGCATGAAAAAGGTATCCCTGGCGCTGTGCCCCACGGCCAGCACCAGCTGTTCGCAGGGAAGCTCCTCCTCTCCGCCGATGACCACGCCCCGGACCGCCCCGTCCCGGATCTGCACATCCGTAACTGGGCTCTCGAACCGCACCTGTCCCCCCAGCCGGAGAATCTCCTGCCGCATAGCCTTTACCACCCGGGAGAGTACATCCGTCCCCATATGGGGCTTTGCCTCATAGAGGATGGATTCCTTTGCGCCAAAGCGCACGAAGGTCTCCAGAACCGCCCGGTTGCGGCCCTCCCGGTCCTTCACAAGCGTGTTCAGCTTCCCGTCGGAAAAGGTGCCGGCTCCGCCCTCTCCAAACTGCACGTTGGAATGGGGATCCAGCACCCCGGTATTCCAGAAGCGCTCCACGTCCCGCTGTCTGCTCTCCACGTCCCTTCCCCGTTCCAGAAGGATGGGCCGGTATCCGTGCAGGGCCAGGAAATAACCGCAGAACAGCCCTGCGGGCCCCATTCCCACGATGACGGTGGGATGCGCCTGTCTCTTTTCCCCGCTCTCCGGAAACCGGTAGGCCTCCTCCGGCGCCCGGCTGATCAACCGGGCGTTCCTCCCGGACAGCGCCCGCCTTAAAACATTCTCCTCTCCCTCCAGCTCCACATCCACCGTATAGCTATAAAAGAGCTCCGGCTTTTTCCGGGCGTCAACGGACTGCCTCCGAATCTCCATCCGTCGGATCCGGGAGACGGGGACGCGCAGCATTTCCGCCGCCTTTTTCACCAGCAGCTCCCTCGTATGCTCCCCTGTATGCTCCGCCCTGAGCTTTATCTGCGAAACCCGTATCATACGCTCTCCTCCGGGGTATCCCGCAGCCCGGACCCGGACGGGAAAGCTCCCCGCCTCTGGGACGCCCTCTTCCCTCCGGCCGCGGCCGTCCCTGCCAGATACCCGCTGCTCCATGCCCACTGTAAATTATAACCGCCGCACCGTCCGTCCACATCCAGGATCTCCCCGGCAAAATAGACGCCCGGAGCCAGCCTGGATTCCAGGTCCTCCGTCACCTCCCCGCAGGATACGCCTCCGGCGCTTACCTGCGCCTGATCGTAACCGTTTGTCCCGGTGACCGTCACCTCCCAGTCCAGGCACT
Source organism: uncultured Acetatifactor sp. (assembly GCA_947584035.1). Classification (GTDB taxonomy): domain Bacteria; phylum Bacillota; class Clostridia; order Lachnospirales; family Lachnospiraceae; genus Acetatifactor. Next base: position 2,132 of record CANPWJ010000051.1, read on the forward strand.
GTTCCAGCACCCCGCGCAGGGCCCCTCTGTCCGTCCCCGCCACGGGCTGGTTTCCCTTAAGCCCCGCCGTCCTGACAAAGAGCTGCATCAGCTTTTTGTGGAGGAGCCCCGTGAAAAATTCCTCCACCGTCCGGTCCCCCATCCGGGCAAGCCGCTCCTCCAGAAACGGCTCCAGATCCTCCCTGCCCAGATCCGGAAGAAAACCGATATGTACCTTGACCTGCGGCTGTGTTTTCAGGAGATATCCGACCTTGCGGCTCATCTGAAACACGGGGATCCCGGAAATCCCATAGTCCGTGATCTGCAGCTCCCCCTGCTCATCCAACAGTACCGCTCCCCCCTGTCGGACCGTCAGCCGAGCCTGGGCTCGCACACCGGCCACCGAGCGGAAAAATTCCTCCCCGCACCGCAGCTGCACCAGCGCCGGCACCGTGGGCACCACCGAGTGCCCCAGCTGCCGCGCCAGCGAAAAACCGTTTCCGTCCGAACCGGTTTTGGGCGCGGCCCTCCCTCCGCAGGCGATCACCGCCCGATCGAACAGATGCCTTGTCCGCCCGCAGTACAGCCCGATCCGTCCGTCCCCCTGCCGTTGGATCTGATCGATCCTGCAGTCCGTCTCCACCCGGACCCCCGCGCTCTTTAACGCGAAGCGCAGCACATCCAGCACCGCCGATGCCTGTTCGCTCACCGGGTACAGATACCCGTTCTTCTCCTTGATCATAAGGCCGATGCCTCGAAAAAAGCGGATGGTGTCATCGGTTCCGAAGGCTTTCAGCCGTCCCCCGATCCAGGCCGGATCCGCCCCGCAGTACATCCCGGCGGACAGCTCCCGGTTCCCCAGATTGCACCGTCCGTTTCCCGTCATCAAAAGCTTCTTTCCGACGCGGTCATTCTGCTCAAAGAGCGTCACCTCCGCTCCCTGCCCTGCCGCCGTGACCGCCGCCATCATGCCGGCGGCACCGCCCCCGATGATTCCCACTGACCGTTTTTTCAAACCCCTTCCTCCTGCCCTTTCTTCTGACAAGCCGGGTGCTCAGGAGGAATACGTCTCCAGAAAGTCATACAACTCCTCCTGATTCTCCACCCACATCATCCCTATGATCTCCTGCTGTACCTTCTCCGGGAGCTGTTCCAGAAGGATCCCCGTGTCAATGTACACGGTCGTTTGATCCTCCAGATAGACCACCACCTGGTTGTCCTGAACCGCCAGATAAAACCCTTCGCTGGGCAGCAGGTACTCATAGTTCATCTGTACGACCACCTTCTGTCTGGAAAAGGAAAGCACCTCCAGTCCCACAAACCCCCGCTCCAGCTCCGACAGGGGCGGATACTTCCCATAGACATCCATGGCCTCCAGAAACTGCTCCCGGTTCATCCCCACATATTTCGCCGGCAGCCTCCAGGTAGTCTCCACCACCGTATGGCGGATCCGATCCGTCTCCTCCAGCACATACTCGGTGTCCGCGGACAGGGTTTCCCCCGCGGACAGCGCCTCCAGGCTCTCCTGTGGGGCCGGGTCCACCGCCCCCGACTCCTGCCCGTCCGGGCTCTCCTCCATCCGGGACTCCAGGTAGTCCGTCCACGCCGCAGACTCCTCCCTTTCCATCTCCAGCTCCGGACCCGAATCCCCCGGATAAAAAAACTGTACCGCCTTCATGCCGGCAAAAAAGCCCACGGTCACCATAAGCAGCGGATAGATCAAAAAGATACCGATACCCTTGACAAATTTCATCGTTCCTCACACACCATTATCATTTGCTCTCAGTATCCGCTCTTTTTGTAAAAATATACCGTTTTTATGGATAAACGCGAAGTATTTGCCCCAGGGCCCGCACAAGCCCTCCAAACGGCACCTGCTTCAGATCCTGTTCCCTGAAATTGCGAAGCAGGATCAGGGCCATCCAGTACAGGATCCAGGCGGCCGCCAGGCAGACAGCGGCGGTCACGGCCGCTCCAAAGTGGGGAGCCATGGCCTTCCCCACAAACAGACCCAAAAGCCCCACCACACAGGCGCATCCGGCAGGGATCCCAAACGTCTGCACCCAGTCCATCCCCGCGCCCAGCTCCCGGATCACGGCGGTCCCCAGGATCACGCACAGGACGCCGCCCGCGATCAGCCCGGCGTACACATAGACCTCCGCCCGGAATCCCAAAGCCCCCGCAAGCAGAAACGCGCTCAGGCCAAACGCTGCGTCCATGGCCCCCAGCCCCAGCAGAAGCAGCAGACGTCTCCCCCCGATCCAGAGAAGCCGGCAAAAATAGACGCCGAGCCCCGCCAACAGGATCAGAAAGGATCCGCAGGACAGCAGCGCTTTCCCCGTCTCCGCTCCCCTCCCGCAGAGAGTCTCCGCCACCGGGCCGCCCAGCACGGTAAAAAACACGGAGAAAAACAGGCCGTAAACCACCGCCACGTGAAGGCCTGTCTGAAACGTGTCCCGGGCATACTTAGGATCGTTTCTGCGCATACCGCCCTGCACCTTCGCCGCCGCAGGAAGAAGCAGCCCGTCCATCAGGCAGACGATCCCCCCGGTGATGGCCAGATAGTTTCCGTAGACGATCCCGTAGACCGATTCCGCATCCGCAGATTCCTTCAGCGCGCCCGCCAGAAGGAGCAGTCCCGTCCAGACCGGAAGCTTCCCCAGAAGCCCCGCCAGGATCTCCAAAAGCCTGCCCTTGTGCAGCGCGCCCACAATGCCGCCAAAGGAATCCGCCGCCCGGACTCCCTCCGGGGCAACGCTTCGGCTCCCCCCGCCGCTTCCCCGGCAGAGGATCCCCAAAAACAGCAGCAGGAAAATCTCCGTCAGCACCGCGGCCACAGCCGCTCCCACCGCCCCGTACATCCCCACGAAGCGCTCCGCCTTCAGGAGGGCGCTGACCTTTTCCCCATAAGCCGCGCAGAGATTCCCAAAGACCAGTCCGAAGCCCAGCCACAGCACCGGTCTGAGGAGCGCCGAGGCCGCCCCCGGAAACTCCGAGCCGTTCCCCTGGCAAAAGCCCAGGAGCACCTCCTCCACCATCCGCAAAAAGAGCACCGCCGCAAAGAGGACGGTGACCAGCGCGGCGCCCGCCAGACGAAGGCCCTTCTGCACCGCCAAGGACCCCAAGGACGCTGCCAAGATCCCTGCCAGGGCGCCCAGCACGCTCTGAAAGATCAGGGCGCTTCGCCGGATCCGCTCCGCGCTCCCATACTGCCCTCTGGCGCTTTTGGCGCGCAGCATCCGTCCCAGCGCGTCGGACAGCCCCTGTCCCACCAGGATCCACACAAACGAAACGAGTTCGTATGCCGCCGCGAAATATGCCAGCCCATTCTCCCGCATACAGCTTCCCAGCACCAGGAGCGCTCCCGCTCCCACCAGATGGGCCAAACTCTCAACCTGCCTTCTCTTTACCTCGATCTGTCTCATGTATCATCCTCTTTTGTTTTTTCGTCCCTGGTGATGCCAAGCCCTGCCAGGATCTCCTCCTGCTTCCGCTCCATGACCTGGGCCTGGGACTCCTCCATATGGTCGTAGCCGCACAGATGGAGCATACTGTGGGCAGTCAGAAATGCAAACTCCCGCTTTTCACTGTGTCCGTAGGCTTTGGCCTGTTCCCTCACCCGGTCTACCGAAAGGACGATATCGCCCAGCAAAAGTTCTCCCGTGTCCAGGTCGAAATAGTCCGCCTCCCGCTCCTCCGGGATGGAAAAATCCGCCTCCGACGCAAAATCCAGATTGGGAAACGAGAGCACGTCCGTCTCGCGGTCGATCCCGCGGAAATCCCGGTTCAGCCGGCGAATCCCCTCCCCGTCTGTGAGGATCACGTTCAGCTGCACCTCATAAGGGCATCCCTCCGCCTCTAAAACGGCCCCGGCCACTTCCCTGACAAGTGCCTCCGTGTCAAAGGGAAAACGGCAGTCCGTCTCATTTTCAACGTAAAAAGTCATAGTAGAGTTTCTCCTCCTTGAACATCCTGCGCATGGAGGCCAGCTCCCGCAGGGTCAGATCACTGTCCAAAAAGACGTTTCTTTCGTCCAGCTCCTGAAAGACCCCGTCGATGACGCGGTCGTAATCCGGCGTTTCATCCCCGTTTTCCTGAAGCAGAGCGGTGATCCGGCGGATGATCTCATCCGCGCACAGCAGCACCACCGTCTCCTTCTGCCAGACCGCGCCTTTCCTCCGGTTCCTGTCCACATATTCCCGCAGCACACGCACCGCCCCGGGCGGAAATTTCTGCGCGGACAGCACGGAAGGGTCCTTCTCCACGATCTTGTGATAATAGGCCGCGCATTTGACGGCGTCCACATCCATGGAGAGCTTTGCGGCGATCCGCTCACAGAAATGCGCCGTGTGCACGCTGTGAAAATACGTCTCCTTATCCTCCTGTCTGCACGTTACCAGGATGGGGTTCTCCGTGTCATTGATCTCCAGATAAGGCACCCGAAAGGGATACACCACCTGGGCGGAGAACACCTTGATCAGCCCCAGGAGCAGGACGCAGGAGAGGATCAGGTTCACCACCGGTACCACAAAGTCCTCCGGGGCGGGCCGCTTGTTGGCGATCAGGATCCGGTTCGCCGTCTCGCAGACCAGAAGGCTGAACATGGACAGAAAGAGCGGGATCCCGATCTTCACTTCCTTCTCGATGCGGCTGAACAAAAGCACGCCGAAGAGCCCGTTCAGCAGATAGAGGAAAAACACTCCCACCGCCGCCCCGCTCAGCATGGACGGGATCATCAGAAGCACGATGGAGGCCGTGGTGCCGGCTGTGGGGCTGCTGAAGAGGGCCAGCATCACAAAGATCGGAAGAAAGGGCCACCCCTCCGCCGGCAGAAACACACACGCCAGACAGACCGCGATCCCCCCTGCCATTCCCAGCCAGAACCGGAGCAGATGCTCCCCATTGTCATAGTGCAGCTCCCCGTCCAGATATTCCTTGCGGATACAAAAGGAGCTGAGGGCCATGCCCAGCGCCGCCATCACCATACAGCCCAGCGCCGCATCCTGCGGGATATCCTCATACCAGGCCACGCCGCAGATCCCGGCCAGCGCCAGGAGCATACACACAAAGCCCGGCAGAAAGAGCGCCGCCCGGATCCCTCTCTTTTCTTCTCTATCTTCTTCCATTTCCGTGTCTCTCTCGATTCCTGTTTTTTTCTTTTGCCTCGTAATCGTCATAGGCCTTGACGATCCGCTGCACCAGAGGATGTCGGACCACATCCCTGCTGGTCAGGCTGCAGAAGGCGATCCCTTCGATCTTACTCAAGACCCGGACGGCCACGTCAAGCCCGGAGCGCGTCCCGGACGGCAGATCCTTCTGGGAAGCGTCCCCCGTGACGATCACCTTGGAGCCGAAGCCGATGCGCGTCAGGAACATTTTCATCTGAGCCGGCGTGGTGTTCTGCGCCTCATCCAAAATGATATAGGCGTTGTCCAGCGTGCGGCCGCGCATATAGGCTAAAGGCGCCACCTCGATCAGCCCCTTCTCCATGTTCCGGGCAAAGTGCTCGGCCCCCATGATCTGATGGAGGGCGTCGTACAGCGGGCGCAGATACGGGTCCACCTTGCTCTGCAGATCCCCGGGCAGAAAACCCAGCTTCTCCCCCGCCTCGATGGCGGGCCTGGTCAGGATGATGCGGCTCACCTCATCGTTTTGAAAGGCGGTGACGGCCATGGCCATGGCCAGGTACGTCTTGCCCGTCCCCGCCGGCCCGATCCCGAATACGATCATATTGTCGCGGATGGCGTCCACATACGCCTTCTGTCCCACGGTCTTTGGCTTGACGGGCTTCCCCGCCACCGTGTGGCAGATACAGTCGGAATCGATCTCGGTCAGCGCCGCCTCCTGCTCCTCCCTTCCCAGCGAGATGGCATAGTCCACGCTCTGTTCCTCGATCTCGTTTCCCCTCTCCGAGAGGATGTCCAGCTGCCGCAGGACGTTCTGCGCCCTGCGGGTATTCTCTTCCTCTCCCGTGATCACGACCTGCCCGTCCCGGTTCACCACCGTCACGGCAAAATCCCGTTCCAGCTTCTTGATATAGGCGTCCCGCATACCGAATATCTCCCGCATATGCTCCGCCGGCAGATCCATCCTTACGGAAATCTCACTCATCCGTTTCCTTCTCTCCCACGTCCGGTATTGTGGCGGCCACGCTTTTTCCCACCGGTTCCCGAACCAGGAATTCTCCGGAGAGCTCCCATTCACCGCCACTTGTATCTATTCTAACATCTTTTTCAATAATTTGTACCCCTTTTTCCTCTAAAGTTGAGAGAAATGCGGTCAATTTTTCACCGAGAAGGCTCTCGGCCTCCTCCCGGGAGTAGCGGTATTCCACATTCTGGTATTCCCGATAGGTGTCTTTCCCCCAGAATACCGGGATGGAAAGCTTTTCAAACAGGGAGGGCCTGCTCTGCCGGATCACGCTGTCATACACCAAAAAAGGCCGCTCCATCGGCATCCTGCACTCCTTCTCCCCCACCCGCAGAAAGAAACGCGACCGGGTCCTCCCCGTGTACTCCTTCTCCACATGCTCCAAGGGGAGCGTAAACGTCTGGGTCCGCGTGTGCTCCAGCACGATGTCCGCATCCGACGGGACCTCCTGATATTCCCGCACCGTGGCATCGTCGTTATAGACAGGCAGGATCCCCTCCACCAGGACCGTCCCCTCCTCCACCACGTCCCCGATGGCGACCTTGGGGACGCCGCTCCGCACGATCATGGACACTATGGTCCCCCCGTACTGGGCCACCAGATTGGTGCCGCCGCTCTCCTGCTTCTCCTCCACGGCGATGGGGGCGTCGTTCTCTTTGAGATTGATCTTCAGCCGGGTCCCGGACAGCATGGCGGAGGTCCAGGTGACCTGGGGAAAGCGCCTGCGGATCTCCTTCTCCAGCTCCTCGATATTCAGCGCGCTCCGGCGCATACCGATCCGGATATCCTCCTGCTGCAGAAATTCCGAAAAGGCGTCCTCCGTGATCTGGTAGTTGCCCGTCAGGTCGATATCCCAGATGTAGAGGGAGGACCACATCCAGAAGGCAGCCGCCAGGAACGCCCCCAGGAGAAATACCTTCCTGCGCTTCAATGTCGGTATAAAAAAAGGGAGTCCATATCTCTGTAATATGGCTGCCCTTGTACCCGTCTTTTTCACAATGGAACGGAGCTTGTAGAAGCTGCCCAGGGAAATGCACATATAATAGGCGTCTCCCTCCCGCACGATATCCCAAAGCAGAATGTCCCTGTTGCTGCACAGGTTCATAAACCGTTCCGGCGAGAAGCCCCAGACCTTTATCCTCAGATAGCCCCGCAGATACCGCAATATCCCTACCATGCTTCCCCTCTCCTTCTGCCAGATTTTGCTCTAAAGGTACCTGACACAGGCGATACAGCCGCTGATCTTCATGTCCTCGTTGGTATAGTAGTCGATGGACAGGCCGCTTCCCTCAAAGCACGCCTGACAGGTCCTGCCCTGGAGAAGGATCCGGCTCTCCGTGTATTCCAAAATCCCCTTGTAATTTTCGATCCACGCCTCCGAGTTGCCCGTCAGCGTCACGCGGAGCGCTCCCAGGCACACATCCTTGGGCAGCTTCAGAGAATCAACGAACTGTTCTTTTCTGGGAAAAGCGTTATTTTTCTTCATGGTAAAATATATGGGCGCGCCGGAAAAATATGAGTGCCTTTCATATTTCACATTCCACCACATTCCACACTTCCCCCGCTTGGCCCGCACAGGAGGGCCTCCAGTTCCCCGGGCGTGTCCGCGATCCGCTCCGCCCCCTGGGCGCGCAGAAACTCCTTCTCACGGAAACCCCAGCTGACACTCACACAAGCCAGCCCGGCGTTTCGGGCCGTGGCGATATCCACCTCGGAGTCCCCCACATAGACGGCCCGCTCCCTGGGCACGGAAAGCTCCCCCAGGATGGCGTCCACCATGTCCGGCGCCGGCTTTCGCCCCACCCCGTCCCGCTCCCCGGACATGGCGTCGAACAGGCCCGGGAAAAAGCGGGCGCACAGCTCCCGCACCGCGGGATCCGCCTTGTTGGAGACCACCGCCGTCCTGCAGCCGGACGCCCGAAGCGTCTCCAGCAGACGGGGGATCCCCTGGTAGGGCCTGGTCTTTTGGGCACAGTGGGCTTGATAATAGGACGTAAACTCCTGAAAGATCCGCTCCGCCTCTTCCTCGGAGACCTCCGCCGGAAGGGCCCGCTCCAGCAGCTTCCGTCTGCCGTTCCCCACAAACCGCCGCACCTCCTCCAGCGTGCGGGCAGGATATTGGAACCGCTCCAGCACCCGGTTCACGCTGTCCGCCAGATCCTCCAGCGTGTCCAGGATGGTCCCGTCCATATCAAAGACCACCAGCTCATATCCCGGCGTCCTCATACCATCCCCCGGATCAGCGCCCGCCTCTCCGGCGCGGCATCCCCGATCGAATAGGCGTTCAAAAAGCGCGCCTTTGCCGCCTCCAGCCTTTCCCGGTCGTTGGCGTGCAGATACGCAAGCGGCTCTCCCTGTTTCACCCGATCCCCCACCTTCTTTTCCAGCACCAGCCCTACCGACAGGTCGATGACGCTCTCCTTGGTCTCCCTTCCTCCCCCCAGGAGCAGGGAGCAGACGCCGATCTCATCACAGGCAATATGACACACATACCCGTCCCTGGGGGCCGGGACCGCCTCCACAAGCGCCGCCCGGGGAAGAAGCCCCGTGTCGTAGACCGCCCCCGCGTCACCGCCCTGGGCCTCCACAAAGGCCGCCATTTTCCGAAGCGCGCTTCCGTCCTCCATGACGCGCAGGAGCCTCTCCCTGGCCTCCGCATCCTCCGACGCGACCCTTCCGGCCACCAGCATACGGCTCCCCAGCGTCAGGCAGAGCTCCACAAAATCGGCGGGGCCTTTCCCCTTTAACGTATCGACGGCCTCCGCCACCTCCAGCGCGTTTCCCACCGCGCGCCCCAGCGGCTGATCCATGTCGGAGATGACGGCGGACGTATCCCTTCCGGCGTTTCTCCCGATCCTTACCATCTCCTCCGCCAGCGCGAAGGCATCCGCCTCGGCTTTCATAAACGCCCCGCTGCCCGTCTTTACATCCAGCACAATGGCGTCCGCCCCGGCGGCAAGCTTCTTGCTCATAATGGAGCTGGCGATCAGGGACAGGTTATCCACCGTGGCCGTCACATCCCTCAGGGCGTACAGCTTCTTGTCCGCCGGAGCCAGATCCGCCGTCTGTCCCATAATGGC
>CANPWJ010000052.1 GCA_947584035.1 uncultured Acetatifactor sp.
GAGCAGACTACCATCTGTGTCTCGCCGGAATCCAGCATACTGATCAGCGTCGCCTCATCCTCCGACAAAGTGCCGTCGCTGCACTCCACCTGGATCGTCCCCCCGGACAGCTCCTCCACTACCTCCTTAAACGTCTGCAGACCGTTGTGGTACGGATTATCCACAGAGGTCTGGTTGGAAGCGATCATCATCCGGATCGTCTCCCCGCCTTCCTGCGGCGAAGCCGCCGCATTCCCGGCATCCATCGTGCCGATGGTCCTTCTCTGGTGCGTCCCGGCGCATCCGCAGAGACAGACCGCTGCCAGGAAAACGCTGAAGGCTCCCATGGCAAACCTAGGAATTCTCATAATACCTTCTCCTTTCCGTATCCTTTCCCCATAAAAAGCGTTGGATATCTGTTGATTGATCGTAACCCCATTAAAATTATTTTACCGTATTTTCCCTGCGATCACAAGTAGTTCCCTGTAAAAAAATGGGACCGGCACGGCAGGATATCTCCCGCCACACCGGCCCCTTCGTCTGCGTCCTTTATCTGCCCCCTCTGTCTGCCCTCTTCGTCTGCCCCCGGGGAGGGAAGCCGCTTTAACTTCCCTTCACGATCAGGAGCTTCTGACCGCAGGTCAGCTCATCGTCCGTCAGTCCGTTGATCTCACGCAGATTTTCTACGGGAACATAGTACCGCTTCCCGATATTCCACAAATTGTCGCCCTCCCGCACCATGTAGATGACCATGCCCGGAAGGTTTCCCAGCTTTTCCGTATTCAAATCCGAGACCGTCACCTGGCTGATCAGCTCCACCGGCACCTTCTGGAAAACCGTGGTGGAAAAGCTTAGCACCGCTTTCACGTCCATTTCCTCGCCGTCCAGCATCGTCACCTGAAGCTGTTCCACCTCTCCCCGGACCGTTCCCAGATCGCTGGGCGCAATATTCGGCACATCCAACAGGTACTGATAGGGCACCAGCGCCTGGGCGCTGGCGTAGGGCGCCTCGTCGTCCCCGGTGATATACATCACCTTCACCGCCAGGCTGCCCTGGAGAAGGATCCCGTCATCCACCACCTCCTGATGATCCAGCGCCACCTTTCCCTCACTGTGGAGCAGCTGCAGAATGGCGGCATTTCCGTTTTCCACACGCATACGGTCCGTCACCTTGGTCTTTCCGGTGACCTTGGACAGCAGCCGGCGCAGGTCGGCGTGGTGCGTAACGGTACTCACTTCCCTGGTGACCCCGTAAATGTCTGTCAGCAGCTCTACTTCCTCCTCCTCGTAGATCCGTATCGCAATCTCAAGCGCCAGCTCCAGCCCGATGGTCCGTTCCTCTCCGTCCAGATCCGGCCGGATCGCCAGCTCCTGAGAGCCCACTTCATAGCGGATATCCGGCAGCATCCCCTCCCGGCAGCCGTGACATTCCAGGACACCGCTGAAGGGCAGCGTCGTCTCAAAAGAGCGCACCGGATGGTCCTCCCCCTCTCCCTCATACAGCACAAACAGGTGCACATCCCCCTGAACGGTCAGCTTCTCCTCCATCACCTTGAATTCCACATCCCCCAGGGAGACGGTGCTCCAGAGGATCTGGAACAGGTTGGGATAGCTTCCCGGAAGCGCCACCTCCTCCTTGATACGGAAAATATCGTTCTTACGGATAGCGATCTGTGCCAGCGTCATGGGAAGCTTGCGGTACTCCGCGTCCTCCGCCCCGGCAAGCCCTATGGGCGCCTCCTCGTCATAGATCTCATTGACCTGCGCATGAAAGGTCACCAGACACTGCAGGCTCAGCTTCCGGGTGTTGATCACGCCCACGGTCAGATCCTCCACATCCCCGGCCACCTCCACATTGTCATTGGCGGTGACTCCCTGCATGTTGATCCGCTCGTCAAAGGGCAGACGTCCCTCCAGGAGCACCAGGCTGCTGCCCTCCTCCGCCGTATGGTACAGGATGGAAAAGGACAGATTCCCCCGGATCGTCAGCGTGTCCGTTCCCGGCCTTACCTCCTCGATGACGACGCATCCTTTCTCCAGGTTCAGCGTGTTGACATCCGGCTTGTTCTCCGGGATGTTCATATCGTCCTCCAGCGTGATCTGACTGACCGCCTCCGCACGGACACGGTCCATATGTATATTTTTCCTGATCAGCTCCACCAAAAAATACCTCCACATAAATACGATTATAAGTATTTATATGAAGGTATTTCCCAAAATATGCCGCTTCACTCGTGCACCGCGCCGATCAGGTCCCGGATATCCTCCACCTGATAGCGCTCCATATATTCCTCGATGCCTTTTACCACCTTTTCCGTGATACAGGGATCGACAAAATTCATCGCCCCCACGCTCACGGCGCTGGCCCCCGCCAGCAGAAACTCAATGGCGTCGTCGGCGCTGGCGATGCCGCCCATCCCGATGATGGGAAGCTTCGTGGCCTGTGCCGCCTGATAGACCATGCGCACCGCTATGGGCTTGATGGCCGGGCCGCTCATGCCCCCGGTCCTGTTGGCCAGCACAAATTGTCTCCGGTGAATGTCGATCTTCATGCCGGTGATGGTGTTGATCAGGGACAGCGCGTCCGCCCCTGCTGCCTCCGCCGCCCGCGCCATCTCCCCGATATCCGTCACATTCGGGCTCAGCTTCATAATGATCGGCTGTTTCGCGTGCTTCTTTACCTCCGCGGTGATGTGGTACAGGGCATCCGCTTTCTGCCCGAAGGCGATCGCCCCCTCCTTCACGTTGGGGCAGGAAACATTGATCTCCAGCATGGCTGCCGTCCGCTCCTCCCCCAGGCGTTCCACCACCTCCACATAGTCCTCCACGGTCCGGCCGCAGACGTTCACAATGACTTTCGTGTCATATTGCCCGAGAAACGGGATATCCCGCTCCAGGAACACGTCGATCCCCGGGTTCTGGAGGCCGATGGCATTGAGCATCCCTCCGTAGACCTCCGCCACGCGCGGCGTCGGATTCCCCGGCCAGGGAACATTCGCGACCCCCTTGGTGACCACGGCGCCCAGCTTGTTCAGATCCACAAATTCCGAGTACTCCATACCGGATCCAAAGGTTCCGGAAGCGGTCATCACCGGGTTTTTCAAAGTGACTCCCGCCAGGGTGACCTGTGTGTTCATCCGATCTCCACCTCCTTCGCCTCAAAGACCGGCCCGTCCGTGCAGATGCGGGCATTGTTCACATGGGAGTGACGGTCGGTCTCCTTCGTCTTTACCACGCACCCGAGACAGGCGCCGACACCGCAGGCCATCCGCTCCTCCAGGGAGATATATGCCTCCATTCCCTTTTCCGCCGCGTAGGCTTTGACGGCGCGCAGCATGGGCATGGGGCCGCAGGCACAGATCACATCCGCCTCCAGGCGGTTTGCCGCGACAGCGTCCAGCACATTTCCCCTGGTACCCTCGCTGCCGTCCTCCGTGGCTACATAGACCGTCCCGTGCGCCGCCAGATCCTCCCGCAGGAAAAGGTTCCCATCCCGGTAACCGACGATGATCCGCTTTTCTCCCTCCAGGCGCCTGGCCAGCTCCAGCAGCGGAGGGATCCCGATCCCGCCTCCCATCAGAAAGACGCGCTTTCCCCGCAGTTTCTCCAGAGGATAGCCGTTCCCCAGCACCCCCATTACGGCAATACGGTCATTTTCTCTCAGCCCGGAAAATTCCCGGGTCCCCTGCCCTGCCACACGGTACACGATGCGCAGCGCCCCCCTTTCCCGGTCCGCCTCGCAGACGCTGATGGGCCGGGGAAGCAGGGTGCTCTTATCCCGGGGATAAACCGCGATAAACTGCCCCGGCTCTGCCTCTCTGGCCAGGTCCGTGGCGATCCACATGTCAAAGATCTGCGGGGCGATCTCCCGCTGCGAGAGGACTCTCGCTTCTTCCTTTCGTTTCATAATCCGTCCTTTCTTTGTGCGTCAACGCTCTGTGCCCGGGCAGGAGTAGACCAGTCTGCCGCCGCAGACGGTAGCCCGCACCTTCCCCTTCAGCTCCCAGCCCACAAACGGGGAGTTGGAAGCCTTGGAGGCAAAGTCCTCCACCGTATAGCGCGCGGCGGTGTCGATCAGCACCAGATCCGCCGGGCCTCCCTCCGCCAGATACCCGGCATCCAAATGATACAGCGCGGCGGGATTGAGCGTCATCTTGGTCAAAAGCTGTCTCATGGTGAGGAAGCCTTCCTCCACCAGCTGGGTAATTCCCAGGGACAGCGCCGTCTCCAGCCCGATGATACCGCTGGGCGCTTCCGTGATGGGCCTGTCCTTCTCCTCCGCCGTATGGGGCGCGTGATCCGTGGCGATGATGTCGATGGTCCCGTCCACCAGGCCCCGGATGATCTCCAGCCGGTCCTCCTCCTCCCGCAGGGGCGGATTCATCTTGGCCATAGCGCCATACCGGATGGCAGCCTCCTCCGTCAGCGTAAAGTGATGAGGGGTGGCCTCCGCGTGGATATTCGCGTGGGTTTTCTTCGCCCTGCGCACCAGCTCCACGCTCTCCTTCGCGCTGATATGCTGGATCTCCACGGAGGCGTCCGTCTCCCCGGCCAGCGCCAGATCCCGCTCCACCAGCGAGATCTCCGCCTCTCTGGGGGAACCTCCTATCCCATAATGCGCGCTCGCCCTGCCCCGGTTGATGCCGTTGTTTTCGATCAGCGCGGGATCCTCCTCGTGGAAGCTGACGGGCAGATCCAGCCGTGCCGCCTCCTCCATGGCGCGGCGCACCAGCCCGGCATCCAGCAGCGGGATCCCATCATCGGTAAATCCCACCGCTCCCGCCGCCGCCAGACCTTCCATGTCCACCAACTCGCAGCCCTTCATGCCGACCGTTACATTGGCACAGGTGTACACGTGAATGTCCGTCTCCGCTCCCTTGTCCAGGACCAGCCGCACGATCTCCTCCCGGTCTACGGGCGGCTTGGTGTTCGCCATCAGCACCACGCTGGTAAAGCCGCCCCGCGCGGCAGCCGCCGCTCCGGTATGGATATCCTCCTTCTGCGTGAAGCCAGGCTCCCGGAAATGTACGTGCACATCCACCAGTCCCGGCGCTACCAGCAGCCCCTCCGCATCGATCACCCTGCACGAGGCGTTTGGTCTTGAAAGCTTTTTCCCAATCTTTACGATCCGCTCCCGGTCCGTCAGGACGTCATACTTTCCCTCCAGGCCGGACTTGGGATCCATCAGATAACCGTTTTGAATCAACAGCATAGCAAAATGCCCTCCGCTTCGTCCTATGTCCTCTAGGAACATTTTACTATAGCGAAGGGCAAAAAACAATCAGAACCTAAAGAGCCGTCCTCCAAAACCAAAGGGGCCGTCACTCAAAGATGACCGTCTCATCCAGGTATTCCGTCTTGATGACCACAAAGGGACAGGAGGGCACCTGATTATTCTTTTCCGAGGCGTCCGGCCCCAGCAGGGTGGTGTCCACATACACCGCGTTGTCTGTCAGATACAGTTCATTCACCGCGATGCTGTAGCCTCCCGTGGCCTGTTCCCCATATCCGACGCATATGTACAGATAGTTGTTGTCGCTGTAGGTCAGCTTAAACGCTTCCGTCCCCTTTTCCGCAATAATTCCCATGAGTTCCTCCGGTATCATCTCCTCCGAAAGGATCGTGAAATCCAGATCCCGCAGCTTGACCTGCTCATCCGACTGGAGCGAACAGCCCGCGAGCACCCCCATTGTCATCATCAGTGCGACAAAAAAACAGCCGAATCGTTTCATCGTTTGCTTCCTGCCAATGCGCTTTGTTCTATTTTATGTGCCGCTCCCCCGCTTTATGCCCGCGCGTTATGCCCGCGCGGTTTCCCCTATACAGAGGAGGGAGGATTGTGATATAATAACCTTATTCTAGGCAAAAGGCAGCCTTATGACACAGAGAAAGGATTTTTTAGTATGATACGATTGATTCTGGTAGCCGTCTTTCTGATTCTTTTCCTGGTTCTTTCCATCCCCCTCATGCTGGCGGAATGGCTGATCGGCAAATGCAATCCCGGGCTCAAGGACCGCAGTTCCCTGGCGATCGTCCAGTGGGCCTTCCGCTGGATCATGCGCCTGGCCGGCACTAGGATCATCATCCTGGGGGAGGAGAACATTCCCAAAGACACCCCCGTGCTCTACGTGGGCAACCACCGCAGTTACTTTGACGTGGTGATGACCTACATGCGGGTGCCCCGCCTGACCGGATATATCGCCAAAAAGGAGATGCTGCGGTGGCCCCTCCTGCGCACCTGGATGCGCTACCTGCACTGTCTCTTCCTGGACCGAAAGAATGTAAAGGAAGGGCTAAAGACGATCCTTGCCGCCATCGACCAGGTGAAACACGGCATCTCCATCTGCATTTTCCCGGAGGGCACGCGCAACCGGGTAAACGACACCTTCCTTCCCTTCCATGAGGGCAGCTTCAAGATCGCCGAGAAGGGGAACGTCCCCATCGTGCCCATGTCCATCATCAATTCCGCGGCCATATTTGAGGACCACCTGCCGTGGATCAAAAAGGCCACCGTGCTGATCCAGTACTGTCCGCCTGTGTGCGTCAAGGACCTTGACAAGGAAACGCGCAAAAATATCGGCGGCTATGTCAGCAACATCATCCAGACGTATTATTTTCAAAACAAAGAGCAGTACTTCCCGGAGAACCCTTAAGCTTTTACATCAGGGGCGCGAGCGCCTTCATAACCGCCCCCAGGAGCCTGCGTGACGGCTTGTCCTTCCAGATGGTCTTTTCCGTGACCTCCCTGCACTGCTGCAGCGTTTTCTGGAAGTCCGCCTCGATATCCTGCGTACCATTCGCCTGGTACAGGTACGCGGCACATTCAAAGTGATGGTAGAGGCTCCGGTAATCCAGGTTGATCGTTCCCACTACCGCCCGGCAGTCATCGCTGACAAACAGCTTGGCATGTACGAATCCGGGCGTATATTCATAGATCTTTACGCCGGACGCAAGCAGCGACCGATAGTGCGTCTTGGCCAGAGCGTAAGGCACCGATTTGTCCGGGATCCCCGGAAGGATCAGACGGACATCCACCCCTTTTTCCGCGGCAAACTTCAGAGCCGTCTCCATCTCCCCGTCCAGGATCAGATAGGGTGTCATAATATGGACATAGCGGGTGGCGTGATTCAGGATGTTCATATACACGCGCTCCCCCACCTTGTCCGCGTCCAGTGGACAATCGCCAAAGGGGATCACATAGCCGCCCCCCGAAAACCCGCCCGGGACCGGGAGATTCAGATAACGGTCATACTCCGGATGACGCTCCGTAATATTCCACATCTGAAGAAACATCAGCGCAAAGCTCTGCGCCGCCTTTCCCTGCAGCATAATAGCCGTGTCCTTCCAGTGGCCAAACTTTTCCACATGATTGATATACTCGTCCGCCAGGTTGACGCCTCCGGTAAAGGCGGTATGCCCGTCGATCACCAGAATCTTGCGATGGTCACGATAGTTGTAATGCGTGGACAAAAACGGGGTCACCGGAGAAAAGGTTTTGCACTGGATGCCCAGCTTTTTCAGCCGGCTGGGATAGTTTCGGGGCAGCAGGGCAAATTCACAGGTTCCGTCATACATGACTCTCACCTCCACGCCCTCCTGGACCTTCTGGGCGAGGATCTCCAGGATCCGGCCCCACATCATTCCCTCGTCCACGATAAAGTATTCCAGGAAAATATACTGTCTGGCCTCCTGCAGTTGCTTCAGCATCTCCGCGAACTTGTCCTCCCCCAGCGGAAAAAAAGTGACCTTCGTGTCGGAAAAGACGGGGAAGTTTCCGCTCCTGCTGAGATACCGGGCCAGCGCCGCATCGTCCGGGCTGCTCTGGCAGAGCGCCTCATAGGTCTTGGGATCCTGCGGCAGCTTTCCCCGGGTCTCTGAAAGGATCTCCTCCAGCCGCTTCTTTACCGCGCGGTGCCCGATCTCGCTCTGGGTATACCAGAAGAGCAGCGCCCCAAAGACCGGGATCAGCATGATCAGGATCAGCCAGGTGATCTTCGCCGTGGGATCGATGTCGCTGTTTAAAAGGTACAGGACCATCCCGGCGATAAAGAGCGCGGTCCCTCCCAACACATGGGGCAAAAACTCCCCAAACCACTGGAACAGCCCCAGCAGAAGCAGCACCTGAAACAGCAGCAGAAGCAGGATCACGCCCATCCTGCTGAACACCATGCGCAGGATGCCGTTCCTCCCCTTCTTCAACAGATGCAGTCCTTCCCGCTCCGTATTTTCCACATTCATGCTTCCTTCCTCCATTCTCTTTCGTGTAAGGCGGCTCTATTCAGCGGACCCGGACACGCCGCTCAGATCCAGCTCCCGCAGCAGGGCGACGATTTCCGGAAACTGCATACCGTGGGATGCCTTGATCAGCACACAGCTTCCATCCGGGATCAGGCCCTCCCGATCTGCCCGCAGCGCTTCCAAAAACGCCTGTCTGTCGGCAAAATAGCGCACCTGCTGCCCCGGGGAGCTCTCCCTCCTGGCCGCTTCAAACATATGGCGGGCATTCTCCCCCACGCAGAAGATCCGGTCCGTTCCCTTTCTCGCCGCATAGGCGCCGATCCCCTCATGCAGGGCATCCGACTCCGCCCCCAGGTCAAACATATCTCCCAAAACGGCCACTTTCCCGGCATCCGCCATGGAGAGCAGATCCAGCGCGGCCCGCATGGGCGCCGGGCTGGCATTGTAGCAGTCGTCGATCAGGGTATAATGGGACAGCCAGATCAGGTTGGCTCTCCCCGGCAGAGACGAGACTCTGCGGATCCCCTCACAGATCCGCTCCGGCTCCACCCCCAGGTGCAGGGCCACACAGGCGGCTGCTGCCGCATTGATGACCATGTGGCTTCCCGGCAGGGGCACATGCAGCGGCAGACACCTCTCCGTCTCCCCGGCGCGTATATGCAGCCGGGCATCGCATCCCCGCAGCCCCCGCTCCACAATGTCCGAGGCGTAGACCTCCTCCGCCGGATTGCCGCCAAGACCGAAAAAGCAGGGACGCTTCCCCCGCACATTCGTCATCTCGGACAGCTTGTCGTCCTCACCGTTGAGACAGACGATCCCGTCCTCCGCCATGTAGTCAAACATCTCCGACTTCGCCCGCAGGATTCCGTCCCTGCTGCCCAGGGTCTCCATATGGCACTGTCCGATATTGGTGATCACGCACAGATTGGGGCGCACCATTCTGCTGAGCCGGTGCATCTCCCCGAAATCGCTGATCCCCATCTCGATCACCGCCGCCGTATGCTCCTCCCGGATCCGCAGAAGCGTCAGCGGAACGCCGATCTCATTATTGTAATTTCCCTCTGTTTTCAGCACACAGTACCGCTCAGAGAGGGCCCCGGCAATCAATTCCTTGGTGCTGGTCTTTCCCACGCTCCCGGTAATCCCCACGATAGGGATCCGCAGCTTGGAGCGATAGTATTCCGCCAGCGCTCTCAGGGCCTGAAAAGGCTCCTCCACCACCAGATAACTTCCCCAGCGGTCCGCCTGCACGCCATGCTCCTTCTCCACCTGCCCGGGCGTCTTTTGGGTGAGTACCAGCTTCGCCCCCTTCTCATACACCTGGCCTATGTACCGATGGCCGTCCACGCGTTCTCCCACGGCGGCCACAAAGACGCCTCCCTCGGTCACCAGCCGGGAATCCTGTACCACCGAGGTCACCTTTTCCTCCGGCGCAGCGCCCTGAATGACCAGCGCCCCGCCGCAGGCCTTCTCGATTTCCCGAATTGTCAGATCCATAGACTCCTCCCTCCTGCCAAACCTTCTCTCATCCGACCGCCTGCCGCAGGATCTTCTCGCACAGATCCTCAAAGCTCATCCCCTCCGCCAGCGCCTCCTGGGGAAGCAGGGACGTAGCCGTCATCCCCGGGAGCGTATTCGCTTCCAGGCAGAAGATCTCTCCCTTTTCATTCATACGGAAATCCATGCGCGCATAACTCTTCAGGCGCAGCGCCTGAAACACCCGTTCCGCCGTCTCCTGAAGCCTCCGCGTGCTCTCCGGCGGAAGATCCGCCGGGCAGGTCTCCACGGTGCTTCCCGCCTGATATTTATTCTTATAATCGTAAAAGCCGGTCTTGGGCGCCATCTCGATCACCGGAAGCGCTCTTCCGTTCATCACGCCCACCGAAAACTCCCGGCCTTCTATGTAGTTCTCAACGAGGATCTCGCTGTCGTACTGGAACGCCTTCTCCTTCGCCAGCTCGTACTCCGCGTCATTTTCCGCGATATACACCCCCACGCTGGAGCCTCCGCAGCAGGCCTTCACAATGCAGGGATACGGAAGCCTCTCCTGCTCCGTCTCGCCCCGCTTCAGGCGAAAGCCTCCGGGAGTGGGGATCCCCCAGGCGCGGAACAGATCCTTGCTGATGCCCTTGTCCATAGCGATCGCCGAGCTCACAAAATCCGATCCCGTGTAGGGGATGCCGAACAGATCCAGACACGCCTGTATCTTGCCGTTCTCACCGTTCGCGCCGTGCAGCGCCATAAACACCGCATCCGCGCGGCCGCACAGCTCCAGGACGTTCGGCCCAAAGAAATGCTTCTCCCCGTCCGGGCGCAGGGCCTTCACCGCCTCCAGATCCGGGTTGTTCTCCGAGACAGCCCGCACCTGGGTGTCCCAGTCCTCCTCCCGCTCAAAAACGCCCTCCGGTTCTCCCGCATATCCCAGATAGACATCCAGCAGGATCGCCTGGTGCCCCTTTTTTTTCAAGGCTCTGTAGATCATGCCGCCGGAGCTGAGCGATACGTCTCTCTCCGTGCTGATCCCGCCCGCCAATACCACTACCTTCATCGCAGAACCACCCTTCCTGTTTTTCTCGCTGTTTTCTTGCGCTTTCTTTTTCTTGCTCTTTCTTTTTGCGCTTTCTCTTTTCTAATCTATGCTTCCGCCAGAGGCCGGTATTCCTCGATGGAAGCCAGCTGCGCCAGCAAAATCAGATAGCTGTCCCTCTCCCCGTCCTCTGGGCGATAGCAGACATCCTGCAGGTTGCTGCCGGACAGATAGTGCAGAAATTCCTCCGCAATACAGTCATACTGATAGCTCTGCAGCACAAAATTCGCGCTGGAGAGCAGTCTGGCCTGGGATAAGACCTCCTTTGTCCCAAAGCTGCCGTGATCCGCCGAATAGAGCAGCTCCTCATGCCGGTCGGAGATCTCCTCGCCCGTCTCCATCAGCCGTTCCATCAAGAGATCGCAGAGCTCCACATCCACCCTCTGCCGGGTCACCATGTAGGTCATGGCCCCGTAGAGATATCCGTTCTTCTCCAGAAACCGGCTGTCACTCTGGACGACCGCCTTATACTCCAGTATCCTGTTCCGATATGTATATAGCCCGGTGGCCCGGTAAAGCTCCGTCAGCGCCCA